>JAZLGA010000102.1:0-15166 GCA_045616045.1 Bacteroidales bacterium
ATCAAGAATAATCTGCGGAATTAAGGGTTTTAGTCAAATTAAAGAAAAAATGTATCTTTGTAAACTTTAAAACCTAATTTTATAAATATGAACAGGGGTAAACGTTTCTTTGCAAACCACAAAAACATATTGACTACCGGACTTCTATTTCTTGTCGTGATGACAGCGTTTTGCTGCGTTGCCATTGCCGACGTGGGCAACCAGAACCGCTATACAGGCAGTGGTGGCGGTTATGATGGCGGTGGTGACGACTATGGCGCATTAATATGGTATTTGATAGGTTTGTGTATTGACAACCCTGTCCTTGCAGTTCTTGTCATTATAGGTTTCATAATATATTATATTGTAAGGCGTAAGAAAGTCAATGGGTCGGGCAATTCTGACTGGACACGGGAAAACCGGGCTGTAGAGCGTCAGGCTGAGGCCGATGCCAGCCGCTTCGCCAACATGAGCCATCAAGTTGCGTTACAGGTACAAGAAATTGACCCCGCCTTCTCGGACGACAAGTTCACGGCTTGGGTAAGAGAGGTCTTCATGAAGATACAGGAGGCTTGGTCGTCGCGCGACTGGAAACCGATACGCCCATTCGAGAGTGAGGAATTGTTCTCGCAGCATAATGCACAACTCAACGAGTATATACGTAGTAACAAGATAAATATTGTGGAGAAGATAGCCATCAAGCGTTGCTCATTGAAAGAATTTCATGTTGATGGCGACAAGGAAGTAATGACTGTTTATCTGTTTGCCATAATGCGAGATTATGTTGTTGACGCCACTACTCGCAATGTGCTTGAGAGCGACCCTGGTCGCGACTGGTACATGAAATACGAGATGGTGTTCAACCGTAAGGCTGGCGTGAAGACTCATGTGGGAACAAGCAACAAGTCAACCACCAATTGCCCTAATTGTGGCGCACCAACTGAGATAACCTCATCAGGTCAATGCGAGTATTGTGGCAGTGTCATCACCACAGGCGAGCATGATTGGGTTTTGACAGATATTCACGCTATAAATAACATGTAATAATGATTGACGGAATAACAATTATAGTAATCAATAAAAACTAAAGCAAAATGGGACTCTTAAAAGCAGCATTCAACGCTGTCAGCGGCACGCTGGGCGACCAGTGGCTAGACCTTATCAAATGTGACAACATGGATATGGAAACCCTGATGGTGAAACAAACAACCAAGACAGGTCAGATTTCAAAAAGTAGCCGTATCATTGTGGCTCCCGGACAGGTGGCCGTGATCTATGATACAGGTAGCGTTCTCGATGCAACAGCCGAAGAGGGTGTTTACACTTTCGACCAATCTTCATCCCCTTCGTTCTTCGCAGGGCAATTCGGTCCTGTTTTTAAGGAAATGTGGCAACGTTTTACTTACGGTGGCACCCCTGCAAAGGAACAAGCAGTATTCTACTTCAATGCCAAGGAAATACTTGACAACAAGTTCGGCACCCCTAAGCCGGTACCTTTCCAAGACTGGTCGCATGCCATCCCTAATGGCATGACAGGCACCATCATGCCTATGGCAATGAAAATAACCTGTTTCGGTAAATATACATTCCGCCTCGATGATATGGGTGTCTTTATGCGTAATCATGCCGGTACAGGCAATGTAATAAAGAAAAAGGACATCATAGAGCAAATGCGCAGTGAAGTCGTGGCATCGTTCCAGAATGTGTTGAACGAAATGGGCAACAGCGAGTATCGTGTGCCTGTTATGGAACTTCCCAGCAAGACTGACGAGATGAAAGCGGCAATGGACAAGAAAGTGTTCGACGAGCCTATCCGTGCACGTGGCATCCGTCTCGTAAGCTTTACTATTGAGTCTGTCACACCAGATGATGATAGCCTGAAGAAGATTGACCGTTACGAATATAGTGCCAACTCAATGATGAGTCAAGGCAAGATCATCGACGTTATGGAACATGCAGCCGACAATCCGGCTGGTGCAGGTGCCGGTTTCATGGGCTTGGGCATGATGAATGCAGGCTCTGGTGGCATGAGTGGTGGTGTTATGCAGAATGCTTTTGGCGGCCAACAGACCCCACAGATGAACTATGATCCCTATGCTCCTCGTACTGGCGGCGGCAGTGGAATGCCGGCCCCTGTAGCTAAATGCCCAAAATGTGGTGCCGAAGTGACAGGCAGGTTCTGCTCTAACTGCGGTACTGAGATGCCTCAACCTAAAGCTCCAAAGAAGTGCCCCAAGTGCGGCGCCGACGTTACCGGCAACTTCTGCTCTAACTGTGGTACAGCTTGCCCCGACGTGAACCAACCTAAGAAATGTCCTAAGTGCGGCACCAACGTGACTGGCAACTTCTGCCCCAATTGCGGAACAGCAGTGGAATAATAATGACAATGAGGTGAGACGCCCCTCGCTTTTTCTCTAAGGTCATAAAATATAATGAAAAAGGCAAGCCCCCGCATGCGGGGGCTTGCCTTGTTTTTATAAATGGTTTTGATTCAACAACCCTGAGATTGATGGGCTTTGTGTAGTCAGATTGTTCTGCCAGGATATGCCTTAAGAGCCTCTTCGAGACATTTTATGGCAGCTTTCAAGTCTTCCTTGCAGATGCAGTAGGTGATTCTCACCTGGTGGCGCCCGTCTTCGGGATTGGCATAGAAGCCAGTGGCAGGAGCCAACATGACCGTTGCACCTTGATATGTGAAGTCGGTAAGCAGCCATTGGCAGAAGTGGTCGCTATCGTCAATAGGCAAGTCAACAACTGTGTAGAATGCACCTTTGGGCATTGGACAGAAACAGCCCGGTATCTTGTTGATGCCTTCAACGACAAGGTTACGGCGTGAAACATATTCTGCCTCAACAGCGTCAAAGTATTCTTGTGGTGTGTCTATTGCAGCTTCGGCAAAAATCTGTCCGAAACTCGGTGGCGACAAACGAGCTTGTGCCAGACGCATGATGTATGAGTACAATTCACTGTTGCGTGTTATGATACAGCCTACACGCGCACCACAGGCACTATAGCGTTTTGAAACTGAGTCGAACAACACAACATTGTTTTCACAACCTGGAAGATTGAGTACGCTGAAGTGTTTTGCACCATCGTAGCAGAATTCACGATAAACCTCGTCTGCAAAGAGGTAGAGGTCATATTTCTTCACCAATGCTCCAACTGCCATGAGCTCTTCCTTAGAATAGAGGTAGCCTGTGGGGTTGTTGGGGTTGCATATCATTATGGCACGTGTGTTAGGAGTGATGGCTTTTTCAAACTCATCGACGCATGGTAGCGCAAAGCCTGAACGGATGTCGCTCTTTATGGTGACAATCTTGGCGTCGCACAATTTTGCAAATGTGTTGTAGTTTGTATAGTATGGCTCAGGTATTATTATCTCGTCACCAGGGTTGAGGCATACGGTGAAAGCCATCTGAAGAGCCTCGCTGCCACCTGTAGTGACAAGGATGCGGTCTGGAGTGATGTCAATACCGTTACGGTTGTAGTACTCGCACAGCTTCTGACGGTAACTCATAATACCAGCTGATGGACTGTATTCAAGAACCTTGATTTTTTGCTCGGCTAATGCTTTAAGTGCACCTTGTGGCGTCTCAATGTCGGGTTGGCCTATGTTTAGATGGTAAACATGAATGCCGTGTGCCTTGGCGGCATCGGCAAAAGGAACTAATTTGCGAATTGCAGATTGCGGCAATTCATAACCTTTGTTTGATATTTTTGGCATAGATTGATGATTGAAAAGTTTCTGTTCGTTAACACAATGAAAGCTGCCCAAAAGCGACGGGCTGCCTCTTGTCCGTATATTGTCTTATTTGTTGTTCATGGGTGAACCCGACGCCTCTTTGGTGGGTAGGGCTTCCTTAGGCTGCTCCAACACTTTGCCTTTTATTTTCAAGATTACAGTAGAATTGGTGATGGCGTTTGATGTGACAGTGACGGTTTTGTTTATGACACCAACTTTTTTGGTGTTGTATGTGACTTTTATTGTTTGGCTCTCACCTGGAAGGACAGGCTCTTTTGGCCATGTCGGTACGGTGCAGCCGCAACTTGACTTGGGCTTTTGAAGTATCAGAGGCTCGTTGCCGGTGTTGGTGAACACAAATTCACACTCCCCATTGCCTTGATATGGAACTTCGCCATAGTCATGTACGGTCTTCTCAAAAGAAATTTCAGGACCGTTTTGAACCTTGTTTGATGACTGTGCCATGCTGACACCAGAAATCGTCAGGAATAAACATAGTAAATAAGCTATTTTTTTCATAACATTATGTGTTTTTAGTTTCAAGCCACAAATATACAAATATCTTGCCAAATGCAATTAATGTCACTTTTTTATTTTATGACATTCGTCAATGTTGACATTTTATTAAAAGTAAATCCAAAAATTGTATCTTTGCAGTTCTAAATTTCTAATTTTTAAGAATATGAAAAAGATACTTCTACTTTCTTTTCTTTCTGTACTGCTGTGTGCTTGTGGCGAAAAAGAGACTGCCACAGAGACAAAGAAAAATTTTGATTTTCCCAAGGGGGAAGCTATAGCTGAAGGGGTTGACAAAGTCGCCGATGTGGTGATATACGACGACACGATGTTTTTCTCAGCCTTCCCTTCATTGGTCAAACTGGATAACGGAGACTTGCTTTGCTCGTTCCGCCGCGCCCCAAATCGTGTCCCTTTTGGCGCCGACCGCAACTATCATGTTGACCCAAACAGCTATCTGGTCTCAGTCTCGTCGAGTGATGGCGGAATGACATGGACAAAAGAACCCAAACTGATGTTCGCACACCCGTTTGGAGGCTCGCAAGACCCTTGTATGCTTAAACTTGCCAATGGCGACATACTTTGCACCAGCTATTACTGGATTCAGATAGGCAAGAACTTTCTCGAAGAGTATAAAGACCGTTTCTATATCGATAATTGGGCATACGCAGGAGGCTTCCTGATTCGCTCAAACGACGGTGGCAACACATGGCAGGGCCCTCTTGACCCTGGCTCGCCGCTGCCTACCGAGACACGTTCGACAATGCTTGGCAAGTTCCAGTTATATAACAGAGGAGCATTGTGCCAAAGTCCTGACGGAACTATAAGCTGGGCTGTGGCTTGCGAGAACGGCCGTGAAGGCGGCTCATCGGTATATCTGGTGCAGTCGCGTGACAATGGCGTGACATGGGAATACCGTTCGCCCATCATTGACGACGATTCGCTTAACTTCAATGAGACATCCATCTACGAGACCACCAATGGCGACCTCGTGGCGTTCATCCGGTCGCTAGACTGGCCTACCGACGAGGGATATATTTCGCGTTCCACCGATGGCGGAGCCTCTTTCAAGAGTGAGGGTATGGGATTTCAAGGGCATCCTTTCCACGCCTTGCGTCTGCCCGACAATCGTGTCTTGCTGACCTACGGCTATCGTCATGAGCCTTACGGCATCAAGGCTAAAATACTTAATCCTGATTGCACCGACTTTCGCGAAGCTCCCGAAATCATCATCCGTGAGGATGCCGGCGGCACCGACATAGGATACACCTGGTCGGAGATGATCGACGACACCCACGTTCTCGTGTCATACTACTACAACTTCGAGCAACAACAAGGTGTGAGAAAGATTTTGGGAACGATATTGGAGATCAAGTGAGGGTGAAAACAAAAAAAGCATATATTTGCATCGCTAAAACAATGTTGATTCGGAACTTTGCAAAGCAACCACATTGACTATTCGTCAGAGTCGTCAATAAGGTGGCGTTTTTCACCACATTACAATATGTCAATCCTCTCTCTGGCAGACCTATTGGTCATGTCAAATATGCTATAGATTAATTCCTCCAACGGGTAATATCATTTTTTTTTTGCAAACTTTGCGTTGTAAACGGCTGATATTATTGAGAAAACAAAAAATGGATGCTCCAAAAGCCCTAACCCAAGACGAAGCCTTAGACATCGTGATATTGTACAAACAAGTGATAGAACTTCTTTCCGATGGCAAGGTTAAGGTCTATTTGTACGGCTCCTACAGTAAGGGATACGCAAACCCCAGGAGCGACATTGACGTAGCCGTGTTTGTGCCATCGTTGAAAGGCGATTGGCTGAAGTTGTCCATTGCACTTAACCGTGACGTAAGAAAAATGAACCTTCACATTGAACACGTCCTCTTGTCGGAAGACCAATGGCTGTCTCCTTATGATGGTGTTGTGTTGACAGGAATTGCAGTATAGCACTTTGTACTGCATTGTTATGTCTGATTTTTTTTTAACCAAAAGCAAACAAGCCAAAGGCTGTAATGCGAAAAAGTCATGACTTTTTTGGATTATGATGCAAAAAAGTAGCGTTTTTTTTTTTTTGATTACGATACAAAAAGTTTGCATTATTACTATAAAGCTTGATATGAACTCTCTGTTCAAGTGATCAACACGTTAATATCCGCCATAACTCAGATTTTTTTTTTTTTGAGTTGTGGCGGAAAATGTATTTTGCAGGAGTTGAAAAAAAACATCGGAATACAATTTTTCCGATTATAATGGAAAATTATTGCAAAAACATGTTAGAAAACACTCGCCATTGGGGTGCTTGGCTTTGGTTTGCAAAAATTTAGGTGAAACTATCCTTTTGTCTCCATCAGCACCACATTTTCCACATGTTGTGTGTGCGGGAACATGTCAACAGGTTGTATGATTTTCACATCATATAAAGGAGCCAACTGTTGCAGGTCGCGTGCTTGTGTGGCGGGGTTGCAGCTGACATAGACTATTTTCTTTGGCTGTATCTTCAAAATTTGGGCAATGACTTTGTCGGCCATTCCGGCGCGGGGTGGGTCAGTGACGATGATGTCGGGGTGGCCGTTGGCTTCAACAAACTCATCGGTAAGTACCTTGGCCATGTCGCCGGCAAAGAAGGTGGCGTTGCTGATGTTGTTGAGTCCGGCGTTAACCTTGGCATCGGCAATGGCTTCTTCTACATATTCCACACCTACCACACGCTGAACGAATCGGGCGAAATAGAGTGCTATGGTGCCAGTGCCTGTGTATAGGTCATACATCAGTTCGTTGCCTGTTGGGTCGGCAAGGTCAAAAGCGGTGCGGTAAAGGCGCTCGGCTTGATATACGTTGGTTTGGAAGAACGACACAGGTCCGACTTGGAACTGCAAGTCATCGTGTCTGTGGCGTGGCGATGCCATAGTCTCAATCAGATGGGGCTCGCCTTTAAGGCACTCGAAAGGCAAATCGTTGATTACATCGTTGAACTTAGGGTTGACGATAAGCAGTAGCGACACTATCTGGGGGAACTCTTTTTCCAATGCGGGAACAAGCTCGTTTCTAACTGTCTTATCCTCTTCATTGATGACTATTATGACCATGAACTCTCCCTTGGCGTTGCAGCGTATCACTATGTTGCGCATCAGGCCTTCGTGGACACGTACATTGTAGTAGGAGAGATGGTGTTTTAGTGTGAAATCCTTGATAAACAGCCTTATGCTGTTTGACGGGTCGGCTTGCAAGTGACATTTCTCAATGTCAACCACACGGTCGAAGAGTTGCGGGAGATGGAACCCCAGTCCTTTCACAGCCTCTTCGTCGTATGTGCCTGCCGGAGCCCCGTCGGTGAGCCATTTGCGGTTCGAGAAGGCATATTCCAGTTTGTTGCGATAAAAGAACTGCTTCTCGCAGCCGAGTATGGGGCGGAACTCTTCATATTCCACCTTGCCTATGCGTTCTATGTTGTCGCGAACCTGTTTCTCCTTATAGTGGAGCTGCCATTGGTAGTCCATTTGTTGCCATTTGCAGCCGCCGCAAAGACTGAAATGTTCGCACGCTGGTGTGACACGCTTGTCGGAAAGCTTTTTGATGTTTACGATCTTGCCCTCAAAGAAGTTCTTCTTCCTTTTGAATACTTGAATGTCAACAATGTCGCCAGGCACTCCGAATGGTATGAAAACTACTCGTCCTTCGGGCTTCGCTACCGACATTCCTTCGGCTCCCGCATCCACAATCTCCACATCGGTCAGAAATTCTGGCTCTTTTTTCTTTTTCTCGCTCATGCTATGGTTCTATTGTATCAATTCTTTAAAGGAACGCAATGATATTGTTCCATGATTACCCTCGGTATTCGTTTCCTTGACGTCGTTGTCGCCCGATGACAAATATTTTGCTCTGGCTTGTCTTGCAATGTCAAAAAGATAATTGTCTTTAGGATCCCGACAGCCTTTGAATAAACAATTGTTTGTTTTTGCTAAAGTGGTTAACGACTCATAAAAAGCCACATATTCATAAAGAGGCAGGGTGAGATATTTACGGAATTTGGTGCGTCCTAATACTTTGACAAGTTCTTCAGTTAGTTTGTCAGAACGAAAAATCTCCATATCTTTGTCATACACAAAGGTGGCGAGTCCTTCAAAGTCGCCTTTTATGAAATATGATACCCCAATGTTGGTATCAAACACCGCTTTAATTTTCTTCATTGCGAACATTTCTTACTACTTTCATGGTTATCTTGTTTTCTTTCACCGATTTTGACAATTTCTCGGCTTCAATCATCATGAGAAGCTTGTTTGTTTATCGTTCGAGTTCCTCTTGTTGCTTATCGGGAAGTTCACTTACTAACCATGCTATTCTTTTCGCTCTAACACTTGTCGTTTGCAATGTTGCCATTTTATGGTTTTTCTTGTTTTATTGTTGTTTAACAATAAAACCACTGTTTTTCAGTGGTTTGTCTTGAGCGAATAACGGGGTTCGAACCCGCGACCCTCAGCTTGGGAAGCTGATGCTCTACCAACTGAGCTACATTCGCAAATCTGGCTGCAAAGATATGTATTTTTTATTTATCATTTTTCTTGTGGCCATATTTTTTTTTGCCAAAAGGTATTCTTTGTTGTTTTTTACAAAAGATTAGTTATCTTTGCATTTGTGTTGCCAGACTTGATGAGAGTTTGCCAACGAAGAGTTTTTTTTTGTCTAATTTAATTAAATACTACTCTTATGATTACTGAAGAAGAAGAGAAAATAATTAGAGATAGCTTTGCGGAAAAGAGCTGGAATGATGTGAAAACCCACGATTCTTGGTCTGTGTTCAAGATTATGGCGGAGTTTGTCGAAGGTATGGAGAAACTTTCAAGACTGAAGCCTTGTGTCGCTATTTTCGGATCTGCACGTACCAAGCCAGAAGACAAATATTATAAAATGGCTGAAGAAATAGCCTATAGGATTACGCAGATAGGCTTTGGCATTATAACAGGAGGTGGTCCGGGCATTATGGAGGCAGGAAACAAGGGAGCGCACAGAGGTGGCGGAACTAGCGTGGGCCTTAACATAAACCTACCTTTTGAACAACACTACAATCCTTATATTGACAGTGACAAGAATATCAATTTTGACTATTTCTTTGTGCGCAAAACCATATTCATGCGTTATGCGCAGGGCTATGTGGTTATGCCTGGCGGTTTCGGCACTCTCGACGAAATGTCTGAAGCAATCACTCTTATACAAACCAACAAAATGGTTGACTTCCCGGTCATCCTTGTGGGAAAAGAATACTGGAAAGGCCTTATGGATTGGTTCAGGGACACTATGCTGAAAGAAGGAATGATAAAGGAGGAAGATTTCTCCATATTCCATTTGGTGGATGACGTTGATGAAGTAATCGAGGTTGTCAAGGACTTTTATGACAAATATTCGGTCAGGCCGAATTTCTGATAAGATTTCGGGGCGGTTTAAACCGCCCTTTTTTCAAATGAAGACAAAATACAGCTATATCAAAATAAAGCATCTCTTGCTCGACGAAGGCGGTTGTCATATTATGATGCAGGGTTCGCTTAACGGAAGAAAAGTGTCGTTCATAGTTGATACCGGCTCTTCACGGACTGTGATTGACAAGGAGACTGTCGAAAAGTATGTCATGCAGCCTGAAATAAGCGACCCGGAAGGCAAAGCCGTGACATTGAGTGAAAAATCGATCGAGATATCTACAGTTGTGCTTGAAAAATTGTCGTTTGGGAAGACGGTAATATCAGACTATAAGGCTGTCGTAATGGACCTTAGCGGCGTGCGCAAGGCTTACGCATCACTGAAACTGCCTCGCATACATGGGATTATAGGAGGAGACCTTCTTAGACAGTGCAATGCCGTAATAAACTATGAGACATGTAGGGTAAGGCTGTCGCGCTGATAATGGTTACAACTTTATCATTTTTTTTGCTTGTACGGTTTCTTTGCTGATTAGGCTTACAATATAAAAACCGCTCGGAAGATTGCTGACATCCAACTCTATGCTTTCGTTATTGCTATGCTGTGATGCAATTGTTCGCCCTGACAAGTCTGCTATGACAATTTCGAAGTTGCTGTCGGGAATGTTGCTTATGCGGACAGTCTCTTTTGCTGGATTCGGCACTATAGTGAAAGGTGTTTGGTGATGCGGCGTTATTGAATGGTTGACCTCGATGATAGAGTTGAAAAGTTGTAATCCGCCACCAAAATTACCCACTATCAGTTCTATGATTCCGTCGTTGTCGATGTCGGCTGCGGCAGGTGCTGCCATTTGTCCAAAATTGTTTTTGAAATTCTGGAACAAATCGGTAAGCATGAACGAAACGTCGTTGAATGTGTCGTTTGCTTCGTCGGTGATGTTGTTGAAAAGAAATAGTTTCCCTTGTTCTGACCCTACCAAGAGCATGTTTTCTCCATTATGTTTAAACATACACGGGGTGCTGTATCCGAAGAAAGAAGTGTTATAGTCACGGATATCGACATTGCCCCAATTGTGCGAGACCAACTCAAAAATCGTAGAGTCTTGGATTTTGTGCCCTTTATAGAACGATAGTTTGCCGTCTTTGTGTCCTACAATAAGGTCATATATACCGTCGTTGTTGACGTCAAATAGATGAGGAGTGGGGTTCGGCAGGTCGAAGTCAATGAAATTGCTGTCTGTTATGTTGAGGCTGTTGTCGGCAAAAAGAATCTTGCCATCAGCCGAGCCAAATATATATTCGATTTTGTTGTCACCATTGATGTCGGCTGCTGTTGGGGTGAGATAGGAAACTTTCAGTTTTGATAGATTGCCAAAATCGTTGCTGTTAAGTTGTAAAACTACATTTTCATTTTTGCCGATATTGGTAAAAGATGTTATTTTCGCTGCCCTTTCCGTCTTGAGAGTGCCATAATGGTAGTATGTGGAAATTATGTCGCCAACCGTGCCTATGATTAGGTCTGTTTTCCCGTTGTTGTTGATGTCGCAGAAATATGGATAAGCTCCGGTGCCAACGTCAATCATGTCGTTTTGCAGGAACGATTTGGTAGCCAGCTCGTAGAATGGCTCTTCTTCAGTGCCTGTGTTAAGATAAAGCCAGATGCTGTTGGTTCCTTCACAAGATAGTCCGTTTGGGTCAAATGGCGACACTATCATGTCTGTAAGACCATCGTTGTTGATGTCACCAAAGAAAGGCAGTGGCATTGAGAAAAGCTTGATAGGATTGTTTTCGGGAAAGATGTCGGTTTGTGATGTCATGACAGCGGTTAGTGTCGTCCCATCGTTTATGAGTTTCGTTAGAGAGGGGTAGTCAACATCGCCGAGAAGCAAGTCTAAAAGTCCGTCGCTGTTAAGGTCGCGAACGGCAAATGTGGCTCCCCGATGTCGGCTTGGTTCGTCTTCAGTGAAAAAAGTCTTTCCGAAAATGCAAGTGTCAAGAAAAAGGGTGTTGTCTTCTTCGCTTTCGGCAATTCTGCCCCAGCATTGCTCCTCTTTTTCAAAGACAAGTGAGTCGGCAGTCGCGTATCTTTCAATCGAGATGTTACGGTGTTTCTCTATAAATGTGCCTAATGCCCAAAACGTTAGAATGTCAAGGTCGCCGTCGCCGTCAAGGTCAACAATTGCTGGATAGTCGGCATTCGTGGCTAATATGTTGACTTCGCCTCCGTTTTGTAGGGAAGTGAGATAGTTTGTGGATACTTGTTCAAATTGTGGCGGGGTTGTGCCTTTGTTGTGGAAAACTTTTATTCCTGCCCATCCTTTTGAATAAGTGAAAATGTCGTTAAATCCGTCTCTGTCATAGTCTGCAAGTATGAGCCAATCGTCAATGTGCGGGAACAATCCTTGAAATTCAGGTGCATGTCTGTAGTTTATTTCACCCCGGTCGCCCTCATTAAGGAATGTCAGTAGTCTGTTGCCATGTCGGTCAAGCACAACAAGGTCTTTTTTCCCGTTGCCGTTAAGGTCAATCTGGCCAAATTGACAAGCATTGAGTCCACCACACCAAGGCGATTTGTATTCGCTGACGCGTATTCCGTTTTGTGCCGGCAAGGTTGCCATTAATGATAATAGACAAATGATGGCTGCAAATGTTTTCATGTGACCGTTTTGTGCAAAACTACAAAAAATTGGCTTAATATTGCGATTTAGCCGTTTGGGAATGGATTTTTATGTTTTTTTAGAGTGCCAAACGGCTTCTTTTGTAACAGTGTTGCCTTCGGCACTTGTCCTAAAGTAATAGACGACAGGGGCATTGGTGTACATGTCGTGTTTGTTGTGCCGCCAGTTACGAAACTTCCGGTCGTGTCTTCGCAAGTCTCCATATTAAATTTAAATGCTTTATACAAATAGGAAAAAAGGATGGTTTTTGAGTCTATGGCGTTTGAATTCTCATGATATGAAGAATAATAACGGTGGGTTCTATAAATTAATTTCCAGTGATTTTGAGTCGGTTTTCGAGCAGATTGCTGCGCAGAATGAGGGCGCATAGCTGGCTATGCAACCGATTGATAAACAATAAGATGCCGAAAAGCGGCCAAAAGCGAGGAAAGAAAATTTTAAATTTGTCATATCATTTGTATTTTATTTCTTTGAATATATAGAGCCCACCTAACATTTATTTAGGCGAGGATCTCCTTTGTGTGGCATTTGTTTGATTTTTCTGTCGTCTTTTGGTTTTTTTGTAAATTTGCCGAAAAATACGGCCATGTCAAAGATATTGATAATAGACGACCAGGATGCCATACGTCGCGTCATGCGCGATATTTTGGAAAACGAGAGCTATCAAGTCATTGATGTGCCTTCTGGTGTGGAAGCCATGCAGGTGCTGAAAGACAATGAGTTTGATGCAATCCTTTGCGATATAAAGATGCCCGATATGGACGGCATCGAGTTTCTTGAGAAGATAAAGGAGATATGCGACACTCCTGTTATTATGATTACAGGTCATGGCACCGTTGACACTGCTGTCGATGCTTTTAAGAAAGGTGCTTTTGACTTCATATTGAAACCGCCAGATCTCAACAGGTTGCTTATTACTTTGCGCAATGCAGTTGACAAGCAGCAACTGAGTACTGAAAACAAGGCTTTGAAGCGTGTCGTGAAAAGCAAGAATGTCATGGTGGGAGAGTCGTCTGCTATGCAAGAGGTGCGCGACATGATTGAGAAGGTCGCACCTACAAATGCACGTGTTCTGATAACGGGCGAGAACGGAACTGGCAAGGAACTTGTGGCGCGTCAGCTGCACGAGTTGAGCAATCGTAGCAAAAACCCTTTCATTGAAGTAAATTGTGCTGCAATACCTTCTGAACTTATTGAGAGCCAACTTTTTGGACACGAAAAAGGCTCGTTTACCTCGGCCATAAAGCAGCGTAAAGGCGACTTTGAGTTGGCCGATGGTGGGACGCTTTTCCTTGACGAGATAGGCGACATGAGTCTTGCAGCCCAAGCTAAGGTGCTTCGTGCCTTGCAAGAGAACAAGATTGTGCGTGTGGGTGGCGAGAAGGAGTTGACCGTCAACGTGCGTGTGCTTGCCGCGACTAATAAGAACCTCAAAGAAGAGATTCAGAAAGGCAACTTCCGTGAAGACCTGTATCATCGCCTAAGTGTGATAGTTATTGAGGTGCCGCCTTTAAGGCAACGTAGGGATGACATCCCTTTGCTTATCAATAATTTCATGGGTCAATTGGCCCAGGAAATGGGACGTAAGCCGCCTGTCTTTGACGATGACGCCATGACAGAGTTGCAGAAATACGAGTGGACAGGCAATGTGCGTGAGCTGCATAACATAGTGGAGCGTCTTGTCATCTTGGCAGGAGATGTGATTACCAAGGACGATGTGCTTAAATATGCAGCGCCGCTGAAATGATTTTGTTGTGCCTTTGGTAGGTGCATGTTTATAAATAATGATTATCCGCAAGAATTACTTCAAAAAGAACAACGGCGAGCTTTTTTTGAGGCTCGCCGTTTATTGTTACCACGCCCTCACCATATCCAAAAATTCGCTTTTGGTGTAAGTTCCATCTACTTTTCTTTCCTTATAAACCAAACAATATTTGTAATTGTTTCCTGCCTTGCTCGCCCAAAGATTGCCCAATTTGATTTTCTTTTCGGCATCTAAATGGTCGCCTTTGGTTTCGAGCAAAACGATTTTTCCTTTTTTAGTCTTGATGATGAAGTCTGGATAATGATTGATAAAACCGTTGATACAGAATTCTTTGGCGCGTTCCAGATTGCGAGTCCAAAATTCGACGTTTTCAAGATTTGCGACATCGTTGATGACTTCTCGCTCAAAACCATCAATTTCGCCTTCTTTTTCGTAAAGCGATTTCGGCAAACCGCTTATTGTTTTCGACGGAATGATTTCTTCGGGCAACAGATATGATTCTTCGGTATGTATCAAATCCTTATCAACCATATTGAGGAATTGTTTCTCTTTATAATTGTTGCTTAATTCCTTGATTTTCTTTTTTATTTTGTCGGCGTACGAATATTCGTGATTCAGCAAATCCGAAAACTGCTCGTCAGTGAATCGTGCCAAAACGTGAGAAATGAACAACTCGATTTCCTTGTCGGGAATGGGATACATCTTGCCAATAATGTTTTTTATCCGATATGTGCAATTCTCTATTCGTTTGCCTTTCTTGCTCGGATCCAAAATGTATTCCACAATTTTTTCGTGAACCGAGCCCTCAACTTTTAAATAGGTCGGCGTGTATTTGTTATTTTCATCTATGTCAACACGATACATAGAACTTTCAACACTATCGAAGTCAATATTTGAATCTTCGTTTCCAAGTTTGAAATCTCGCAACAACTCTTCGGATTCAAAAATTTTCTGTTGGTGCAGTTCAACAAACAACTCATTTGTAAGTTTTTGCGAGGTGTCATCGCTCATAAATTGCGGAATTTTCAAAGATTTTGCAGACTCTTTGAATACGTCTTTCATCTTGTATG
>JAZLGA010000103.1:0-28630 GCA_045616045.1 Bacteroidales bacterium
GGTTGCCTTGGTGATGGCAGTCAAATGGGTATAGATTCTTTGAAATGCTTTCTCACTCATGTTTCAATTCCTCCTTAAACTGATTGAGATATTTATTGAATTGTTCCGACTGATACTCCGAATAGTTCATCTGCTTGCAAATGTTGATCAAGCCCTTGAAGTAAGTTGTACATTCTTCAAAATCATTGAACTTGAACGAGCGGTCGCAGACCTCGAGGAGCAAGTCGAGCATGAATTTCTGACGGTCGAGAGGTGTCGAAGCATCGATTTCATCGAAAGCATCCTGCTGCAAGATGACAAAATCGAGCAATTCCGACTTCCAATACTGCTCGTGATACGACATCGGCACGCCATCATCACCCAAAATGTTGATTTGTTCGTAAGCGTCCTTACCTCTGCGGATGATATATTTCATCTTGGTCACCTTGTCAACCCAACCTTTTTCAATTTTATTATCCAGATATTCAATGATTTCAGGATATTCAAGATATTTTGAATAGGAATCGACAGGGTCAACGGCAGGATAACGCTTCTTGTCGGCACGGTTCTGCGAAAGTCCGTAGAAGCAACGTGCAGCCTTCTTTGTCGATTCGGTGACAGGTTCCTTGAGGTTTCCGCCTGCAGGCGACACTGTACCGATGAAGGTTATTGAGCCTGACTCGCCGTTGTTGAGTTTGACGTATCCGGCACGGGCGTAGAAGTTGGATATGATGGCCGAGAGGTCAACGGGGAAGCCGTCTTGTCCAGGAAGTTCCTCCAAGCGGTTGCTCATTTCACGCAGAGCCTGCGCCCATCGTGAAGTGGAGTCGGCGAGGAGCAGCACTTTCATTCCCATGGCTCGATAGTATTCGCCCAAGGTCATGGCCGTGTAGACGGAAGCCTCACGGGCAGCCACCGGCATGTTGGATGTGTTGCATATTATTATGGTACGCTCCATCAGTCTGCGTCCTGTGTGCTTGTCCTTGAGTTCGGGAAACTCGGAGAATATCTCTACCACTTCGTTAGCACGTTCACCGCAAGCCGCCATGATGATGACATCGGCATCGGCCTGCTCAGCCAATGCATGCTGCAAGACGGTCTTACCGCAGCCGAAAGGACCAGGAATGAAGCCCGTTCCGCCTTCGGCGATGGGGTTGAGGGTGTCGATGCAGCGCACACCTGTCTCCATGACTTTGAAAGGACGTGGCTTTTCGACGAATCCTGGAACAGCCACCTTCACAGGCCATTTCTGCATCATGGTGACATTGACGTCGTTGCCGGTTGTGTCGGTCAGTGTGGCTATGGTGTCGGTTATCTTGTATTCTCCGGCAGGGACTATGCTCTTAACAGTGTAGGTTCCCTTGAGGTAGAACGGAACCATTATTTTGTGTGGCAGCCAGCCTTCTTTCACCTCTCCGAGCCAGTCGGCGGCAATGACTTCTTTGCCTACTTCGGCAGTTGGGGTGAAGTCCCATATTTTGTCTTCGTCAAGTGCCTTGGTGTACTCGCCTCTCTTGAGGAACACGTCTGTCATGGTCTCCAGGTTGTTTTGCAGACCGTCATAATTGCTTGACAGCAAACCAGGCCCCAATGTCACTTCAAGCATATAATCCTGAAACTCGGCTTCGTCGCCGACTTTCAGTCCGCGGGTACTCTCATATACCTGCACCGAGGCTTGGTTTCCCGTAACCTTGATGACTTCTGCCATGAGGTGTGTGCCACCTAAGTTGATGAAGCATATCTCGTTTTGCGACACGGGACCGTCAACTTCAACGGTGACCAGGTTGGATATGATACCTGTTACTTTTCCTTTGGTTTTCATTTATAAATCTTTAATTATTTCTCTTGAATCTCTCAAAAGAATGTTTGTTCTGTTTCCTTATAGCTTTTTTACTTAATAATGCCCTGATATAATATTTTTCTTATATCTTCCCATAGTCCTAGTCAATGGTCATCGTCATAGTCTTGGTCATAGTCTTAAATCAAGATTGGCACTTGTTCCTCTTATCTCTGTGATGAGTTGTCGGAGCATTGCCTCGCCCTTTTCGGTGTCAAGTTCGGCCCAGCGTTGAACCAGTTTGGCCTTGACCAAAAAGGCAAGTATGGCGTTGATGTTGAAATAGTCGAAGGAGGTGAGCTCGCTGGCCTTTTTCCATTTCAGCCTGTCCATCTGCAATTCGCGTGTCACGAAGTCGTCGTTTTCGAGAATTTTGAGTATGTCAGTTTCCTCGTTGAAATCAGCCTCGGGCATCTCAATCAGGTAGTTGTCGGCTTGTTTGCCCATGCGTTGGGCAAGGTATTGGACTTTAATGTTGCGCAAACGTGCATCGAAGTCGAAGTAGTCGTGTATGAAGCTGTTCTTGCTTTTGCCTGTCTTGTTATAGAAATCGGCATTGAGCGACTCGTTTTTGAATCCTTCTTCGAGTATGTCAACCAATTTGATGTCGTTACTCGTCAATTGCTCGACTATTTCTTGTCTGACAGAATCATAGTCGAATCCTGTCATGTCGAAGTTGTCGCTCAAGAAGGGGACTGACGCAACTATATATACGTAGTTGTTCATGGATTAGCCGAATAATAATTTACGTGTGGCAGGGCGCAAGTATGATGAAATGAGTTTCTTGAACTCGTCATCGGTAAATTGCAGGGTGTATCCGCCGTCTTTAGGGCCTATTTTGAAACCTCCGCCTAACTTGTTGCTGTAGTTTATTTTGACATTTGAACCCAATTGTTCTTTTATCTCACTTTCCATGGTGCCTACAACTTTGTCTTTCAAAGAGTCGGGCAGTATGATGTCCATGTCTATTGGAGTGATGTTGGCTGGATTGAAGGCTTTCACTATGCTCATTATCATCTCTTTCACGAAATCGGGTGAACTTAGCAGGTTGTCAACAGGCTTTTCGGTGGTTTTGGCCACTATCATGTTTTCAATTTCGTTGCGGGTTGATGTCATGCTTTGGACAGATGCCATTCTTATGTCAGCCTCCGTTTTCTGTGTCAACTCGGCAGCTTTTTTCTCTGCTTCCGCAATGATGGCTTTAGCTTCAGCCTTGGCATTCTCGATGATGTTGTTTGCTTCGGTCTTTGCTTTTGCCACGAGTTCTTCGCCTTCCTGCTTGCCCTTCGATAGACCTTCTTCGTAGAGCTTGTCAGTAAGTTTCTGTAATTTGTCGTTAAGCATATATCTACGTGTTTGTTATATCGTTTCTATGTTTGCAAAAATAATAATTTTTGTTTTTGGGTAGGAAAAAAAAACGTAAAACGTCATTTTTGATAGTTAAAGGCGAAAAAGATGGCCTTAAATGATTTTTCTTTGTGTTTTGTGTCTCGTATAGTGCGAATAATAAGGCTAAATAATGAAAATCAGGATATGTGTTTTGAAAAAAGGAACACTTATGTTTTTCTTTGAAAAAAAAGAAAAAATGTTTTTTATAAGTGATTTTTGTAATTATGTAATGTGTTTTGTTTTATTGAACAGGATATGGTTATAACTGAAAAAGACAAGGAGATGATGCTGGAAACTATACGTATGTTGCACGATAGCATAGCCAATGGAGGCGGCCCTTTTGTGGCGGTCATTGCTCGAGAAGGAGAAATAATTGCATCAACATCCAATAGTGTCGTGCCCGACAACGACCCTGCGGCTTATGCCGAAGTGAATTGCATACGTCAGGCTTGTCGCAAGTTGGGTAAAATTGATTTGTCGGATTGTGTGATATACACCTCGTGCGAACCATGCCCAATGTGTTTAGGGACTGTTTATTGGACCCATACAAGCAAGCTATTCTATGCAAATACACTCCATGATGCAAACATGGTAGATTTTGCCGACAACTTTAGGTGGGTTCTATAAATTAATTTCCAGTGATTTTGAGTCGGTTTTCGAGCAAATTGCTGCGCAGAAAGAGGGCGCATAGCGGGCTATGCAACCGATTGATAAACAGCAAGATGCCGAAAAGCAGCCAAAAGCGAGGAAAAGAAATTTTAAATTTGTCATATCATTTGTATTTTATTTCGTTGAATTTATAGACCCCACCTTTATTTATGAGGAGACGGGACATCCTTTGTCGCAACGTTTGACTCCTGTCATACCGTTGCTTCGCGATGAGGCCATAAAGGTATTTGATGAGTGGAGAGACGGTACCGATAAGGTTGGGTGTTGAGATTTTCAACAATCGTTTTTTTTGTCTGTATCTTATATATAGTTTAAAACCTCTTTCAAGCTGTCAATAATCGGTACTTGTATGGACTTAAGCCTTTTTCTTGAGAAATGTCCTCCTGAGAACAAAACGCAGTCGAATCCACATTCGGCCGCTACTTCGGCGTCGTGCAGTGTGTCACCCACCATAAGGCAGAAGCGTGGGTCGAGATTGAGTTTCAAGACCATATTTTTCCCTATATGTGTCTTGCTGTCGGCATAGTCGTTTTCTATGCCGAAAGTTCCGTCAAGCAGGGCTCCAATTCCTCTTTCCTCGGTCATTTGGCGTAGCAGTCCGCTCTCCATTGCCGACAGTATGTATTGGGAGCAGCCTGCTTCTTTTATCTTATTGATAGTGGCCAATGCTTCAGTGTTGAGTCTGGCTGTCCGTGAAAGGTCCCTATAATTGTCCATATATTGGTTGGCTGGTATTTCGAATGGCTCTTTGTTGAAGTCGAAGCCTATTGAGGCATAATAGTTGCGAACGGGGAAGCCGAACACCTCTCTATAATGTGTTTTGGTGAGCAATGGCAGACCACGCTGCTTCAATAGCGATTGTGTGGCGGCAATGCTTGTGTCAACATCGTCGAGAAGGGTGCCGTTCCAGTCCCAAATGATGGTTTTATGTTGGGTGGCAATCATTGGCATGAGCGCATAAGGTCTTCCATATTGTCTCGACCGTTTTCTTTGGCCATTTTGTAATAATAGCACATCATGTCATAGTCGTTAATATAGAAATATACTTGGCCGAGGTTGAAGTATGCGTTTGCAAAATCAGGTTTAAGTTCAATGGCTTTCTCAAAGTCGATGATTGCTTCTTGGTAGCGACGCATATTGACCTTGCAACAGCCTCTGTTGTAGTATGCATCTGGATTGTCCTTGTCGTATTGTATGGCTTTGGTGAAATGCTCTTCTGCTTTTTGGTAGTCGCCGTAGTACATCAATTGTTCGGTGCCGCTATAAATTTCTTTTCTTGCTTTTTCAGGGTGTTCGCAACTGCATATTGTCAAAAGAGTGAATGTTGCGGCAAGGGCATAGGTTAATAATCTCATGGTTGTATGATTTTATGTTATTAATTACAGTTTTTTATTATTCTTGTTGCAGTACTCTCTATTTCCTGCGGTTTTTCCTTGCTTTTGTCTTCGGCTATGAGTCTTAGGTGTGGTTCGGTGATGGTCTTATGTTGACCCAAAAAATTTGTAGTCGAGGCGGTATCTGTCAAAATCCATGTGGCTTCCGGATTTTTGAACGCTTGTGAAGTTGTCGCGTACAGCATCATTGGTCTCTTGTTTGTTGTCGATTTTGAAATTAATCTCACCAGAGCTGTAATATGATGAAAAGTCCTTTCAATGTGCCATGTTGCAACTTTTGTGCCGTATTTTGCAAGACGCTCCTGAGTGGTTCTTGATTTGTTTTTGTCTTGCAGGGCAATGCCTTGGCTGTGTTTTTCGCCCATGAAATAGTCGTCAAGTACTGCTGTTATGAGGCAGTGTGAGATGGAATCTCCGTTTCTGTCAACAAAAACCAATCGGTCGGCCTTGCTGTCAAAGAGAAAACCTGTGTCGCTGTCGAATATTTGGTTTGTGCAGAAATCGATGCGATAGGCAATCTCTTCATTAAGGTCTTTACCCCATTCGTCTCTTATGTTGTATGTATCGAATGCCTTCATTTGAATATGTTCCTGTTGTTAAGTTCTCGTTGGTATTTTGCTGCATTGCGGTTATGCTCGCTTAGTGTTTTGGCAAAGTTATGGTATCCTGAGAAGTCTTCTTTTGCGCAGAAATACAGGTATTTATGTTTTTTGTAGTTTAACACTGCCTCGATGGCTGCTATAGATGGTATGCAGATGGGGCCTGGCGGTAGTCCAATGTTGCTGTATGTGTTGTAAGGTGACTTCAGTGATTTATGTTGGTTAAGCACGCGATGTATTCCCGGGTCGTTGAGTATGTAAATGAGGGTTGGGTCGGCTTGTAGAGGCATTCCTTCGAGTAAGCGGTTTATGTAAACGCCGGCTATGGTCGGCATCTCATCTGTTTTCGATGTCTCTTTGTCAACTATTGACGCCAAAATACTGACTTCTGTCGGGCTGAACCCTATGTTGGAGGCTTTTGTTTTCCGTTCCTTGTTCCAAAATGTGTCATATTCTTGTTTCATCCTAGTAATGAAACTTTTTGCATCGGTGTTCCAATAAAATTCGTATGTGTTGGGCAAAAACATGGTCGGTATGGAAATGCTGCTGAAGCCAAGACTGTCAACAAAATCGTTCTTGTGAAGCAAAAATGCTATTGATGCGGAGTCGGCTTCTATTTTGCGTGACACGCGCCCTGCCAATTGGTTTACGTCGCGTAGGTTGTTGAATGTGACTCTCACAGGGGTTTGAAGACCTCCTTTTAGTATGTTGACCAGTTGGTTGTAGCTTGTTTTGTTCTTTATGACATAATGCCCTGGGTGTATCTTTGCAGGATAGTCTTTGTGTTCGGCTAAAAATGCAAAAGCATCAATGTTTTTTATTGTAAGGTTTGCTACAAGGGTGTCTTTGACCTGCTCAAATGTTGAACCGGTAGGGATGTATATCTCGGCGTCGTTGCCGTCAGAAGTGAAAACGGAGGGGGAGGTGAGGTCGTTGTAGAAGCGCAGACCGACTCCCATTGTCACGACGAAGAAAGCGACTGTTGTTGTAATAGCAATTATGCGTCTTTTCCTTTTTTCCT
This sequence comes from Bacteroidales bacterium, assembly GCA_045616045.1. Taxonomy (GTDB): domain Bacteria; phylum Bacteroidota; class Bacteroidia; order Bacteroidales; family F082; genus Limimorpha. The sequence goes on from JAZLGA010000103.1 coordinate 6,889, forward strand.
TTTTGTTGCTTTTTTTTATTGCCATAATCTGTATTGTGGATTTATGAATTGATAATCAATAACATCGATATATCCACAGGGTGTCTTGATCCAGTCCTTGTGTATGCCGCATTGCCTGAATCCCACTCTTGTGAACAATTGGATGCTGTATGTGTTGTTTGCCGCTATCGAACAAAATATTTGATGTAAAAGAAGTGTGTTGAAAAGGTATCTCACCACCATTATGAGGGTTTGTTTGGCTATTCCGCGGTTGCGTGAGAGCTTTTCTATGTAAATGCCCAACTCGGCCCTTTGGTTTATGGGGTCGTAGTTGAATATGTCAATGCATCCGCAAGGAGAATCTCTGTCTTCAAAGTCTATCATGAGCCTTATCTGCTTGTCGCTTGTAATGTCGTTGTCGCCTATCAGCGATTGCTCTATTTGGAATAGCGAGTAAGGGGCGAAAGTCCCGCTGACATGCCACACGTCGGAATCGTTTTCCCACTCGTAGATGAGTGCGGCATCAATTGGCTCGGCCCTTCTTAATTCTATTCCAGACTCACGCAAAAAGTGATAGTTGCTCATTTTTTTTGTTTGCTTTTGGCTCGTTTTGACTATTTGCCAGTGTTCATACTAATGTTTTTTTAGTCGCTTTTGTCACAAAAACAATTCATAGAGGTTATATTTGACTTGTTTTATGGTTGGCATGTTTTTTGCCTTCTTTTTCAAAGTGACAAAAATACGATTTTTTGATAATAAAATGTCAAAAATTTAGTTTACAATAAGAAAACAATATAAAAAGAGATAAGCATTATGAATAAGAGAACAAAAAAAACATTGACAGTAATGAGCATGATGGCTTTTGCCATGGTGTCGGTCGTTTCATGCTCAAGTTTTTCACAAAAAACAGATGAGGCATCCAATGACACAACCGTTGAGAAGCAAGCTTTATCTCAGGTCAAGTCTGAACAGGCCGCCATCCAAAATGTCTCCTATCAGATGATTCCACAAAACATCGACTTTGTCGATGCCGCTGAGCGTAGCGTTAATGCCGTGGTGCACATCAAGACTGAGATAGTTCAGAAAAGTAATAGTTACAACGACTTCTTTGGTGCTTTTTTGGAACATATTTATGGAGGGCAACTCCCCAGTAACACGATGGTGGCTTATGGCTCTGGCGTGGTTATATCGCCCGACGGTTATATCGTGACCAACAATCACGTCGTTGAGGGTGCGGACAATGTAGAGGTCACATTTAACAACAATGTGAAGAAGATGGCTAATATAATAGGTACAGACCCTACTTCCGACTTGGCTCTCATAAAGGTCGATGAGAATGACCTTGAGTATCTTGTTTTTGGCGATAGCGACAAGGTGAGGGTAGGAGAGTGGGTGCTTGCTGTCGGCAATCCTTTCAATCTCACATCAACGGTCACTGCAGGTATCGTTAGTGCCAAGGCTCGTAACTTGAGCATTTTGGGTGATGGCAGTTCTGTCGAGTCGTTTATCCAGACTGATGCTGCCGTAAACCGTGGAAATAGCGGTGGAGCACTTGTGAACACTAACGGCGAACTTATAGGCATCAATGCTGCCATAGCTTCACATACTGGTGTTTATGAAGGCTATTCGTTTGCCATTCCGTCAAATATCGTAAGAAAAGTGGTTGATGACATACTTATGTATGGTCAGACACAACGTGCATATCTTGGTGTTCAGGTAGCCGAAATGACAAGCGAACTCGCAAAACAAGCCCAAATGAGTGAACCCAACGGCATCTATGTGGCTTCTGTCATAGAGGGTGCTGGAGCCGAAGCTGCAGGAATAAGAAAAGGTGATGTCATAACAGCTATTAATGGCAACAAGATATCCACTTTCGTGCAATTGACCGAAATAATACGCCAATACCGGCCTGGCGACAATGTCAATGTTGAGATAATACGTAATGGCCGCCCACAGAGTATTCCTGTCGTGTTACGCAACGAAAACGGCACTACTGAGGTGTTGCATCAGGAAAGTGGTTTCTATGACAATGAACTGGGAGCCACATTGCGTCCAATCAACAATAATGAGAAACAAAGCATAGGCTTGCGACAAGGACTTGTGGTGCTTGACGTCAAGTCAGGGGTGCTGCAGCGTGCTGGCTTAAGCAAAGGTTTCATCATCACTTCCATAAATGGATATGCGGTAAACTCTCAATCTGACCTTAACAAATATATAGGACAGTCGAAAACACGAAGGGTGAGCATTGTAGGCATGTATCCCAACGGAATGAAACTAAGTTTTGAATATTTGAGATAAAAATACAAGCATGGCACATTTTTTGTCAATGTATAATCTTTGTAAAAAAACTATAAAACAAAGGTTGCCATGAAACAGATTGTTATTTCAAAATCAATCACTAACCGTGATAACGCCATTCTTGAGAAGTATCTGAAAGACATCTCACAAGTGCCGCTGCTCACCTCCGATGAGGAAGTCGAACTGGCGCAGCGTATAAGGATAGGCGACAAAGCCGCGACCGAGAAATTGGTTAAGGCCAACCTTCGTTTCGTCGTATCTGTTGCAAAACAGTACCAAAACAGGGGCGTCAGCCTTCAGGACCTTATTAATGAAGGTAATATGGGCTTGATAAAAGCAGCACATCGCTTTGACGAGACAAGAGGGTTCAAGTTCATCTCTTTTGCTGTGGCATGGATACGTCAAGCCATCATGCAGGCCGTGTCGGAGCAGTCGCGCATCGTGCGTCTGCCTATGAACAAAGTCAATGTCTTGTCGAAGATTCATAATGCAGCTTCTGCACTGGAACAAGAACTGAAACGCTTGCCTTCTGTCGATGAGATAGCGCAGAAACTTGACTACAAAGAAGATGTTATAGACACGCTTCTTGGTGTTGGCTCGCGTCATGTGTCTCTTGACGAACCATACGATGATGAAGGCGAGAATACTATGATTGACTATTACGTCAGCGATGACGATGAAAATCATGCCGACAGCGTCGTTGAACGTAAGTTTACGGAAAAGGCAATCAAACAGTCTCTTGAAAATTCATTGTCGGAAAAGGAAAGACGTATTGTTTCGCTCTATTTCGGTATAGGGGCACCGCGTGAATATTCGCTTGAGGAGATAGCCATCGAACTTGACATGTCGAGAGAGAGAGTAAGGCAGGTGCGCGACAAGGCTTTGCGAAAGCTGCGCGACCAAAAGGTTCTGCAGCAGATTCATGGAATCTCTGCCTGAGTAGGATTGTTTAAGAATAGCTCGCGGGGAAAAGAAGTCCTTTTCCCCGCGTTCTTGTTTTTGTCTATTAACCTATTGAAATAAAAAATAACTCCATAATAAAAATAAATAATGCTATCCTGCTGATATTGAAGAGAAAACACTTGCTGCAAAAAAAAATTGATATTTTTCTTTTTTAATAAAGAAATTAGTTATAAATTTGTGCAGAGCAAAACATTATAATAAACATAAAATTATATTCATGAAGAAGAAAGAAGAAAATTTCGAGACATCTCTCCATGCGTGGAACGAGAATGAAAAAGCAGCCAATGAGTTTATCAACATTGTGGGTAAACTGTGGTATGACAAGTCTGTAGAGTTGATTTTGTTGCGTTCGGCACTTATCAACAGAGGTTCGGGCAAGATTCTCAACAAGCACCTCCGTGCCGAGGCAATCCTTGAAAAGCCAGTGCGTGTTCAGGATTCTCTACTCATAGCCAAAGCAATGTTGGCCGAGAATATGGCTCCAGCCCGTATTGATATCGGACGTCTAAACTCTGAATGGACTGATGAGCATGACAGTTACAATAACAACATTACACTGTTTGTTCGTGACAAACTTAAAGACATAATCGACAAGGTGCCTCGCAGCAACAAGACCCAAGATGTCATTCTTTACGGTTTTGGTCGTATTGGTCGTATCCTTTGCCGCGAAATGACAGAGATGGCAGGCAACGGCTCGCATTTGCGCATAAGGGCTATTGTTACACGCAAGAATTCACCTGACGACATTCTTAAACGTATCAGCCTTTTCCGTACCGACTCCATTCATGGCTATTTCCATGGCGTATGCACACCATTGATTGAAGAAAACGCAATGATGGTCAATGGCCAGAAAATCTATTTCATTGAGTCAAAGAACCCAGAGGATGTTGACTATGAGGCTTATGGCATCAAAGACGCATTGCTTATCGACAATACAGGTGCTTTCCGTGACCGTGAAAACCTTGAACGTCACCTTCAGGCTAAAGGCGTGGCCAAAGTGTTGCTCACCGCTCCTGGCAAAGGCGACATCCCGAATGTGGTGTATGGCGTAAACCAAAACACACTTGACCTTACGAAAGAAAAGATATTCTCCGCTGCGTCATGTACTACCAACGCCATAGTGCCTGGTTTACAGGTAATGCTTGACAACTTCGGCATTGTGAAAGGCCATATAGAGACTGTTCACTCATACACCAACGACCAGAACCTTCTTGACAACTACCACAAGAAAGAGCGTCGTGGCCGTTCCGCAGCCCTCAATATGGTTATCACCGAGACTGGCGCAGGCAAGGCTGCTGCTAAAGCACTTCCACAATTGAAAGGAAAACTCACCAGCAATGCTGTGCGTGTTCCTACTCCTGATGTCTCATTGGCTATTCTTGCCCTTGACCTTGAACGTGAAACAACAGTCGAGGAAGTGAATGAAGTGTTCCGCAAGGCTTGCCTTGAAGGCAATCTCATTGAACAGATACGCTACAGCAAGTCAACAGAGTTTGTCTCCTCAGACGGCATTGGCGACTCATGCGCTTGCATCTTTGATTCTCCTGCCACCAAGATTTCAGAAGACGGCAAAACAGTGATACTTTATCTGTGGTACGACAACGAGTTCGGATACAGCAACCAAGTTATACGTCTTGCACGCCACATTGGTGAGGTGAAGAGTTATCGCTACTATTAATTTGTGGCATTAAAATGAAAAAGAGAGCAGCAATGCTCTCTTTTTTTGTGTCATTGGCAAATAAAAAAAAGAGGACCTAATAGTCCTCTTTGCATTTTGTAGCTATTGTTTGTTAAGCCTCTGTGTTTTCAGCAGGTGCTTCGGCTACAGGAGCTTCTTCTGTTGCCTCTGCTTCAGCGGCAGCAGCTTTCTTGGCCTCCAGCTCTGCTAATCTTTTCTTGGCTATCTCGGCAGCACGAGTCTCGTTAATCTTGGCCTCGGCTTCCATACGTGACTTGCGCTCATTGCGTGTCTTTTCCTCGATGCCTTTTACAACATTTGCATCTTTAGCCTCTCTCTCTCTTAGCCATGCCTGGAACTTGACCTCAACTTGCTCTTCGGTCAAAGCACCTTTGCGAACACCCGTCATAAGGTGATGCTTGAGCATGACACCTTTTCTTGAAAGCAGCGAACGAGCTGTGTCGGTAGGAATAGCACCTGTTCCGACCCAATACAAGGCACGGTCAAAGTTAAGTGTTACTTCGGCTGGATTGGTCAAAGGATTGTAAGTTCCTATTTTTTCGATGAACTTACCGTCGCGTGGTGAGCGACTGTCGGCAATGACAATGTGATAGAAAGGCTGGCCTTTCTTACCATGTCTTTGCAGTCTGATTTTTGCTGGCATAAAATTGCTCTTTTTGATTGATAATTAATGAATTAACTGATAATCTACCCGAGATTTCGGCTGCAAATATAAAACATTTCTTTGAATTATTTGATAATATTGGCTAAAAAGATTCTTTTATGTTATCTTTTCTTTCACGAAATTATTAGTGTCAATCAATAAAAAGCTTATTTTCTATGAAAAATATTACTTTTGCAGCGTTTTATTTGCAAGTCATGGAAAAGAAAAATCTTCATTGGGGCTATATGGCCGGCGTCGTTTCCGGCATAACTTACGGCATGAATCCGCTGTTTGCTGTTCCTGTGATAAACAAAGGGCTTGATGTGAATTCACTGCTGTTCTATCGCTATGGGGTGGCAACGCTGCTGATGATGTTTTTTATGTTGGTGGCACGGAAGCAGATTAGGACATCAATTAAACAGTTTGGTCTCTTGATGTTGTTGGGTGTCTTGTTTACAGCATGTAGCCTGACATTGTTTGAAGCATACAAGTACATACCGTCTGGTGTTGCCACGAGCATCCTTTATGTCTATCCCATTATGGTTGCTGTCATTATGATGTTCATGGGCCAATTCCCCACATGGCAGACATGGCTGTCGATAGCGGCCGGAGTAGTGGGTGCGGTTTTGCTTTCCGTCAACGGACAAGGAGGCTTTATCGATTGGAGAGGAATAGCCCTTGTGGTGGCTTCGGGTTTGTGCTACACATTGTTCATTGTCATCGTTAACCAAAGTGACAGTATCAAGGCTTTGCCGAATCTTACGCTCACATTTTATTGTTTTATGGTGGGTACGCTGATGTTATTCGCATTGTCGGGTTTTGGAGTCAGCTTGAGTCCCGTTCCTGACTCTGTGAGCTGGCTAAATGTGCTGGGTTTGGCAATTATACCAACTACCATAGCAACCATAACTCTTGCTGCATCAAGCAAGTCGGTGGGGGCAACCAAGACATCGATTTTGGGCATCCTTGAACCATTGACGGCCATATTGATAGGCACATTGGTGTTCCACGAACCCTTTACCTTTGTAGTGTCCATTGGTGTGGCGTTGATACTGTTTGCCATAGTGTTCATGGTGCTTACCGAAAAGAAATTCAGGTGATATATATGAAATAATTAAATTGGCTGCAAATGTCGTAAACATTGGACTTTTGGACAAGTCACAGCCAGCAAAATGACCTATATGTCGAAAAATATTGCTGTACGCTAAAGCGGCAAAAGACAGGCTGAATTCCTTTTACGGAATCCAGCCTGTCTTTTTTAGTGCCGCTAAAATTGTTTGACGGACAGCAATAGTTTTTTATTCTTTTGTCGATTCGATAAAAAGTGCTAACTTTGCCAAAAATTATGATGCGATGGGAGTTTACATCAACATCGGCAATGCTGGGTTTCGGAGTGTAAGGAATGGTGGATACGTTGACAAGTCGGGGCTTATAGCCAATGTCAATGGCACACTTTTCACAGAACGCCGTTTCAGTTGTGTTTCGCGTAGTCGTCGCTTTGGCAAGTCGGCGGCGGCCAAGATGTTGTGTGTCTACTACGACCAATCGTGCAATTCCCCTCAGGTTTTTGCTGGTGTATATATGACCGGTATTCTTCCGTTTAAGAAATGCAAGACCGAGTCGGCACCGAACAACTTTACAGGGTGTTCAATGGTGGAGCCAGGACGAATGGCGTCGTATTTTGGTCTCACCAAGGCCGAAGTGATGGATTTAACTCATAAACATGGGGTGGATTTTAACGAGTTGGAGAAATGGTACGATGGCTATCAAATAGGTGATGAGCCGTCAATCTTCAAACCTAATTCCGTTATGCAGACTGTGGGTTCTGGCCGTTGTCGCTGTTTCTGGGCAAGCAATGGAGACAATGACTCAGTGGCTCATTACATTCAGATGAACTACGAAGGTCTGAAAGACGATGTGTTAAACATGTTGGCCGGTGAACGCTGTGCAGTTGACCCTGCTGGAATCCAAAACGGCATGTCTGTAATATGTTCCAAAGACGACGTGCTGGCTGTTCTTAAACATTTAGGCTACCTGTCGTATGATTGGAAAGAAAACGAATGCTACATTCCGAATAGGGATGTGATTGGCGAGATGGTCAATGCCGTCAAGATTAGCAATTGGAGTCGTGTCGCCAATGCAATAGAAAAATCCAAGCAACTGCTGCTCTCAACGATAGCATGTGATGAAAGCATTGTCGCATGTGGCATGGATACCGTTCACGACGAGAACACAAGCATACTCAGCTGTGACGATGAGAACTCTCTTGCCTGTGTGTTGAGCATAGCTTACTATTTCGCTTCAAACGACTATGTTATTCACTGCGAATTGGCCATTGGCAAAGGTTTTGCCGACATAGTGCTGGTGCCGCACAAGAATGTGGATAGCCCAGCCATAGTCATTGAGTTGAAATACAACAAGGCAGTTGACACGTCCATCGATCAAATCAAGCGCAAGCAATATCCTGCCAAAGTTGCGCAATACACTGGCAATTTATTACTTGTCGTCATAACATACAATCGTGATACGAAACAGCATGAGTGCTGCATTGAGAGAATTAGATAATAATATTAATTTTAAAGTTAATGACAATCAAAGAGATACAGGATAGTATAGTTGAGGAGTTCTCCATGTTTGACGACTGGATGGACCGTTATTCCTTGCTTATAGAGATGGGTAGAGATTGCCCACTTATAGATGAGAAACTAAAAGACGAAGCACATCTTATAAATGGCTGTCAGTCGCGTGTCTGGCTGAATGCCGAACTGAAGGATGGCCTTGTTTGCTTTTCGGCCGATAGCGATGCCGTCATAACAAAAGGTATCATAAACTTGCTTATCAGAACATTGTCGGGACAGGCACCAGCCGATATTCTTGCCGCGGACATGTCGTTTCTTGACGAGATTGGCCTAAAGGAGAATTTGTCGCCAACACGCTCAAATGGACTTGCTTCGATGATGAAGCAGATGTTCTTGTATGCTGAGGCTTTTAAATTGAAGGAGGAAAACTTATGAATGAGAAAGAGATAAACGAATTGCGCGACACTGTCATTTCTGTGTTGCATACCATTTATGACCCTGAGATTCCTGTTGACATCTGGACTTTGCATCTTATTTATGGTGTCGATGTTGATGCTGTCGGCAATGTGAAGATTGTGATGACAGTTACGGCCCCTAATTGTCCTGTTGCTGAGGAACTGCCCGTTGAAGTGAGGACAAAGGTTCAGGCCATTATGGGTGTTCGTAGTGTTGATGTGGAGTTGACTTTCGATCCTGTTTGGTCGCCTGATATGCTTTCTGACGAGGTTAAGGCAGAATTGGGTCTTGATGGCACGTATGGCGAGATGTCGCCTATGGATTTCCTCTATTGATAAAAAAAGACTGCGTGTTTTTTTTTTGCGCAGTCTTTTGTCTTCCGCTATTTAAAAAGTATTATTTTGTGCCTTGGCCATAGACAGTTAGTGAGTCTGCGCCCAATGGTTTTGAACCGTTTTTTGCCAAGTCAATAAGTTGTTCTGCCATTTTTAGGAATGTGTTGGCAATTCCGACAAAATCAAGGTTCAAGTCCTTGCCCAAACCTATGCAATCTTTGAAAATGGCCACATTGAACCATTGCAGACATTGGAACGAGCGCCAAAAATACATTCTGTTTAGTTCTTCACAAGTGGGAGTGTGTCCAAGATATGCTTCAAGAAGCGACAAGGCTTTGCCCAATCCGGCATTTCCATAGCAGGCTATGTCGTAGAATGGGTCGTTCATGCCGGCATATTCCCAGTCAAGGACATATAGTTTTGATGGCGTAGAGACGAGGTTTGACGGTTGGAAGTCACAGTGACATGGCACCTTGCGTGTGCTATCGTATTTGGGACGTAACATCTCCAGACTTTTGCGTAGCGATGCATATTCGATGCTGTGGGTGAATTTATACTCGTGGCAATATTGCTCGTATGTGTCCAGACGTCCGAAAGGGTTGTAGTCGTTCATGCTTATGTCTGAGCAGTGAAGAGTCTTGATTGCATTGGCGGCTTCGGCGTCAAACGATGTTACATCGGTGTCTGACAATATGGTACCTTCGACAAATTCGGCCATTTTCTCTCCTGTTGCTATGTCAAAATATATGGTTTTGTTGTTCAAACCCATCTTTTCGGCTTTGCCTATATTATCTTTTTCGATTGCGCGATCAACAAATTTCTCAGCATATTTGCCTGGCACGCGATATGTGTATTGTTTTCCGTTGTTGCCAACAATATAGGTATAGTTGCTCATGCCCCCTTCAAGGCGTTTTGTTATGGTGGCATCGCTTGTGTTCAGGACTTCGTTTGAGCGTTTTATGATGTATTTTTCTATATCCATAGTGGTCTTTTGTTTAATCGGCGGCAAAGGTAAGTAAATAAAACAAAAATAATGTCTATTTTTGAACAATGATGATAATTTTTTGTATTTTTGCAACTGCTCTGGGGGTTTAGCTCATCTGGTAGAGCGTCAGGTTCGCAATCTGAAGGTGGCCGGTTCGAGTCCGGTATCCTCCACAAAAAAATGTATTTGCAAGTCGCTGAATTTCAGTGGCTTTTTTTTTGTTTTCCTCCTTTCCGAATTGCTTCACCGTGTTTTCTTTTCGTGCAAAGGACAATGTGCCATCTATTTTTTTCTTTAGGACGGAGGCAAAGATCGCCGTTTTTTCCATTCGAGCGGGTGAAAGGAATCACCTTTCTCCAGTTTGAAAAATTCATCTTATCATTGCCCCTCGCTAAAGTTGTATTTAACACTTGAATTTAGGTCATCTGAGAATTGGATATTTTGGAAAAGTCTTGAACTAATGTACAGATGCTTGAAAATAGGATGATTACTTTTTAGTCACCCTCTTTTAGGTAATGTCTGAAATAAAGTGATTTATTGCTTTGTATAAGTGCCATTCAGCGATAATGAAGAGTAGCCGTTAGTGATGTGCAAATTGTTCTTGTCTTCGGACAGGTTGAAGAAATGAGCTGATTGATTGGCTTCATTATCAGTGCCGAAAGTGAAATAATATGTGTCTGAGTCAGAGTTGACGCTTTTCTTGACAGGATAGGGTTCGCTAATGGCTGTGCCGTCTTCTGCTACAAAATAAGATTTGACTTGGTAAAGGTGAGGGTGCTGGAACCCAATGAACAGCCCAAAATGCTGATTGTTTCGCCAACCCAAGTGACTACAAGATTTGGTGATTTTTCGTCTTCAACCTTTTCCTTGTTGCAAGAAACACAAGCAGTTATGATAACGACGGCTGCAATTAAAAATTTCTTCAAAATATGTTCGTGTTGTAAACATGGTTTCTGCATCATGTCCTTTACTCCTTTGCTGTTGTGTGTCAGTGCTTTTTCGTCATATAATCGATTTCACAAAGCAACAATTTGTGCATCAATGAGAATTGATTAGAAGTTCTTTATAGTTATTGTTTTTTCTTCTCGGCTTTGACTTATAGGTAATAAATTGTAAATTTGCCAGTCAAAACAGTTGTTTTATGAAAGTGCTACCTGTTTCAGACATTAGGAAAGCCGATGTGTATACAATCAACAATGAACCTATTGCTTCAGTTGACTTGATGGAGCGTGCCGCTGCCAAATTGTGTGAATGGATTTTGTCTAACATGCCTTCTGACAAGTCGTTTATGATATTTTGCGGCATGGGCAACAATGGGGGAGATGGTCTTGCCTTGGCCCGTATGCTTTATCATAAAAACTACGATGTTAGGGCGTTTCTGGTGCATCATTCCGAAAACATGAGTCCTGATTGCGAGAAAAATCACCTGCGCTTGCTTAACGAGACTGAAATAGTAGTTGGCGACATATTTGACGAGTCCGATTTTCCTGATGTCTCAGTTGAGGATGACATTATAATAGATGCAGTGTTCGGCTCAGGATTGAGTCGTCCACTATGTGGCGTGGCGGCAGGATTGGTACAATATCTCAATTCTATTTCTGCCCAACGAGTGTCTGTTGACATGCCTTCGGGCTTGTTCGCCGATGTGCCTATGCAGGGCGGGGAGGCCTTTAAGGCTGATATTACACTTACGCTTCAATTCCCTAAATTATCGTTTTTTTTTCCTGAAAATGATGATTTTGTAGGTCATTTCTATGTCCTTGATATATGTCTTCACCCTGATTTCATTCGTGACGTGGATGTGGAAAACTATTTTGTTGAGCGTCCCATGATCCAGTCTCTGCTTCGGCCGCGCAGACGTTTTTCGCATAAGGGCACTTACGGTCATGCCTTGCTTGTGGCTGGCTCGTCACGAATGACAGGAGCCGCCGTTTTGTCGGCAAAAGCTTGTTTGCATTCGGGGGTTGGGCTTCTTACAGTACATGTTCCTCAAAAGGCGGCATTGCCACTGCAAACAACTGTTCCTGAGGCTATTGTCGATATTGACGAAGACGAGATTGCGAGTACCTGTTTGGGCAAGACAAGTCAATATTCTGCAATAGGCATTGGTCCTGGCATTGGGCAGGATGAGGCTACTGCCAATTTGCTGAAGCGTCTCATACAAGATGCAGACTCGCCATTGGTGCTTGATGCTGATGCTCTCAATATTTTGGGTTCAAATCATACCTGGATACCATTTCTGCCTGTGAAGACAATACTCACTCCGCACCCTAAAGAGTTTGAGCGTCTCTTTGGCAAGACAACAAATAGTTTTGAGCGTTTGACATTGCAGCGCACAATGTCGGTCAAGCATGGCATAGTTATAGTGCTTAAGGGAGCCTACACCTCGATTACAATGCCAAACGGAGCATGTTTCTTCAACTCGACTGGCAATCCTGGTATGGCTACGGCTGGAAGCGGTGATGTGCTTACGGGGATTATATTGTCATTGTTGGCACAAGGTTACACGCCAGAGTCGGCAGCCGTGTTAGCCGTTTACCTTCATGGACTGGCAGGCGACATCGGAGCATCGGAAAAAGGATATGAGGCTCTTGTCGCAGGCAGTGTAATTGAAAATATAGGTAACGCTTTCTGTCTTATTAGAAGAGGGTGATGTTACTAAAGAGGAGAATTAGTAGAGCTCCTCGAAACCGTCGTTGAAGTCCTCGTCGTTGAAATTGTCTGTCTCGAAATCGTCCTCGTCATATCCGTCCTCAAATTCATCGAATGGTGATGAGACTTCAAAATCGCCACCTTCGTCGTTTTCATCCCAACTGAGCGAATCGCCAAAGTCTTTCGCATCCAATCCACTGCCGTCGTTGCCAAGGCCATTGATGAATTTTTCTATCTCATCGTCGCTCATTTTGTCAAAGTCAACATTCATAAGGGCTTCGTCGTTCATGTCGCGACTTAATTCTTTCAACTCACGCTCTGCCGATGGCGAGATGTAGAATTCGTCGATGTTTTCAGCGCAATATTTCAGGTATGCAGGGTCTTTTAAATATACATCTGCAAGACTTTGACCTTCATATTTGCCAAAGGTGAACAATGAGTCGATGTCGTAGAATTTCATGATATAAGTAGTTTTTTTGTGTAAAATTTATTTTTTAAAAGCGAAATACACCGCCAAAATTAAGAATAAAAATGATACGATGTGGTTAAATTTGAATGTTTCTGTCTTGAAAACCGTTATGGCTATGATAGTGAATACCATTAGCGATACTGCTTCTTGAATCACTTTCAGTTGTATTAGCGACAAAGGGCCTCCGTTAAGTTCTGAACCTATTCGGTTCGCAGGGATGAGGAAGGAATATTCGCATAGGGCCACACCCCATGAGCCCAATATTATTAGTATGAGAGGCCAGTCGTTTATCAGGTGCATCTGCTGAAGTTTTAGGTTACCATACCAGGCAAATGTCATAAACACATTTGAGACAAGCAGAAGTAGAACAGTGTATAGTATTTTCATGTTACATCATGTTTGAGGTGCAAATATCGTTTTTTTTATAAAATGGTTGGCAATGATAAACTTTTTTTTGTCAAAAGAATATTATGAAACTTGCGCATTTGCAGAAAAGTGGCTGAAAACAGATGGCAAAACCCTGTATGCAAATTGATTTTTTTTGTTATTTTTGCACGGAAATATTTGTTTTGAAAATGATAAGAAAAGCCATAGAAGAGTCAATAGCGGTAAAAAAGCATATTTTGGAAGATTCCATATTGCTTGAAAAGATTGCTTTAGTGTCCGAGAAATGTGTGAACTCCCTGCGGGCGGGTTCGAGGGTGTGGTTTTGTGGTAATGGGGGAAGTGCTGCCGATGCGCAACATCTTGCTGCTGAACTCAGTGGCCGCTTCTATGTTGACCGCAAGCCGCTTCCGGCCGAAGCCTTGAATGTGAATTCCAGCTTCATAACGGCGGTGGCAAACGATTATGGCTTTGACCAAGTATATGCCCGTATGCTTTCCGCTTGCGGAAGAAAAGGTGATGTGCTTTTTGCAATAAGCACTTCGGGTAATTCTGCCAATGTGCTGAATGCCATAGGTGTTGCTAAGTTGAATGGCATTACAACAATAGGATTTACAGGTGCTACTGGTGGCCGTATGGCAGACCTGTGTGACATTCTGGTCAATGTGCCATCTACGACGGTGCCGCGCATACAGGAAGCCCATATTATGATAGGGCACATCATTTGTGAGTTGATCGAGAAAACCATGTTTGTATGATGATGGGTTCCGTTTTGCCGCATATAGACCGAAGTTGGACACTGTTCCTGGACCGTGACGGAGTCGTCAACAAACGCATTTTGGGCGGTTATGTGCTGAAATGGGACGAATTCGAGTTTCTTGATGGCGTGCTTGACGCCTTTTCAAGGTTTTCCGAGCTTTTTGGCCGGATTCTGGTCGTTACCAACCAACAAGGTATTGGCAAGGGGCTTATGACAGAGGGACAAGTGGCTGACATACACGATAGGATGATAGGAAAAATAAAAAGTTGTGGTGGGCGTGTCGACAACGTCATAGTTTGTGGACAACTTGCTTCAGAACCAAACAATTTCCGTAAGCCAAATCCGACAATGGCGTTTATGGCTAAAGAAATATACCCCGAGATTGATTTCTCAAAGTCAATTATGGTGGGCGATAGCGACAGCGATGTTATGTTTGGCAGGAATGCAGGTATGATTACCGTAAAAACAGAAGGCTTCAGCATTCTTGCCGACTTTAATTTTGACAGTTTAAGTGATTTTTCAAAACATTTAAGATGAATGCAGGTGTAATTCTTACCGTTTTTGTGCTATATACCGTTTTGCTTTTTGTAATAGCGCATCTTACATCCAACAAGGCGGGGAACGACGCTTTTTTCAAGGGCAACAAGAAGTCTCCGTGGTTTGTCGTGGCTTATGGAATGATAGGCGCTTCATTGTCGGGCGTCACATTTATGTCAGTGCCAGGTGGTGTCTATACCGGACAGTTTTCTTATATGGGCATTGTACTGGGGTATGTGATAGGATATGCTGTGATAGCATTGGTGCTTCTGCCTCTATTCTATAAATTCAACATGACTTCGATATACACTTACCTCGAGATGCGATTCGGACCTCGTGCTGAAAAAACCGGTGCAGCGTTTTTCATTCTCTCGCGCCTCTTGGGATCTGCACTTAGGATGTATCTTGTGGTTTTCGTTCTGTACGAATACGTCTTCAAGGCTTGGGGGATGCCGTTCTGGGTGCCGGCAGTGGTGTTCATAGCCATAATATTGCTATACACCTTCAAGGGCGGCATAAAAACCATTGTGTGGACAGATACGCTTCAAACCACATTCCTTTTGCTTGCCGCAATAATGACCGTGATATATATATTGCGAAATCTTGGCATTACTATGCCCGAATTGCTTCATGATGCTTCAGAACAGGGATATACACGTTGGTTCGACACTGATTGGACAAGTAGTAGGTTTTATGTGAAACAGATACTTAGCGGTGCGTTTATTACCATTACCATGACAGGCCTTGACCAGGATATGATGCAAAAAAACCTTACCTGCAAGAATCTTCGCGATGCACAAAAGAATGTCATGACCTCAAGCATTCTTTTTATAGGGTTCAATATCTTGTTCCTATGTTTGGGAGCAGCACTTATAGCTTTTGCTCAGAAAACAGGATTCCAACTTCCTGTCAATGCCGATGGAGTAGTGGTCAACGATAAGATATTCCCTTCCGTTGCGTTTTCGTTGAGCAAGTTCACTAGTGTCGTATTTGTACTTGGC
Source organism: Bacteroidales bacterium (assembly GCA_045616045.1). Taxonomy (GTDB): domain Bacteria; phylum Bacteroidota; class Bacteroidia; order Bacteroidales; family F082; genus Limimorpha. The sequence continues at coordinate 22,629 of JAZLGA010000103.1, forward strand.
CTGGTGGCTGCTGGCTATTCAAGCGCTGATGGCACTCTTACAGCTCTGACTACAACAACATGTTACGACTTCCTCCATTTCGACAGACGCAATGACCTTACCGAGAGCCAAATAACACGTTATCGCAAAACCATACATGTTATATTTGCTTTGGTGTATCTGCTTGTAATAATGGTTTTCCGTCCTTTCCACAATGACTCGCTTATAAACAAAATATTCGATATAGCAGGCTTCACCTATGGGCCATTGTTGGGCCTATACATGTTTGGCCTTTTTGTGAAAAAAAGGACAGTAAACGACAAGTTTATTCCATATATTGCCGTCTTGTCTCCTGTAATATGCTATCTGCTCAAAATTTACTCTAAGGAACTTTTCTGGGGCTATAATTTTGGTTTTGAGATATTAATAGTAAACGGATTACTTACATTTGTAGCTTTGTTGTTGTTGAGCAATAGAAAAGATTGTGAAAAGGATTTGGAAAAGAAGCCTTTGTATTAATGAAATGATTATTTTTGTGAATTAAATTGGATAAAAATGAATACAAACCTAAAGAAAATGCTGATTACGGCAGTTGTGTTGCTGACTGCCAGTACCGCTTTTGCGCAGTTTGCCACGCGTAATGCCAAGAATGTGACACCCGGCCAACAAGAAGGATTCTACTATTCAGTGCCCAAAACAGTTCTCCGTCTTGATTTTAGAATAGAGGAGACTGTTATATTGGAAGGCCCATATAGCGCATACGCCAATCGCTATCTCAGTGTCTCTAATGTGGCAAGAGGCAATGGACATCAGTTTAAGCTTATTGGTGTAACAGTAAATAATTACAGCGATGCTGATCCTGATGCCACTTTTTTCGTTGAGTTTACAAGCAAGTCTGCAAAAAAAGTCAGCGTTGGTTTGGATGCAAATGGTGTGTTGGAGAGTTTTGTAGTAGGCCAGAATCCTTATGTGGAAAAGACTTTCGCAAACAGTGAGGACACCGAAGCACCCAAGCAGGCAAACATTATTGACACATCAATGATTTTCAAGTCTGCCATAGTGCCCATTATGGGGCGTCCATTGGACCAGCAGGCACGTGTTGCGGCAGAAAAGATTAATGAGATACGTGATGCCAAGATGAAACTTCTGACCGGATTCCAGGAAGTGGCTTTCGATGGTGATGCCGTTAGAACTATGTACGCCGAACTGGATGTCATGGAAAACGAATATCTCAGTTTGTTTGTAGGCAAACGCCTTGTGAAAGAGGTCGTCAGAAGCGTTTTTGTGACACCTACGCTTGAAAATAACATTATTCCTGTTGCAAAATTCTCGTCTCGTAACGGATTGTCTTCGTTGCAAGGTGATGGTGAAACAATTACCATTACAGCGACCCCTTCTTCGACAACCGCTTCAATAAAAGCACCTAGCCATTCGGCTATTGAGTCGGCGACTCATGAAAACAGACTGGTTTACAGAATACCGGATGTCGCTAATGTAAAAGTGACTTATGGAAGTCGTCTTTTGGCCGAACAACGCTGTGCAATAAGTCAGTTTGGAGTGCTGTTGTTGGCTCCAATAGGGAAGGGACAGACTGCTTTGAGGTTTGATGTCAACACAGGACGGTTGATTGGAGTGTCGAGGGAATAGCAATGTAGTATATAATAAGAAACAAAAAAGCATCGGAGATCCGATGCTTTTTTTGCGTTTGTTGTATTGCTTATATAAGTTCTTTTTCTTTAAGTATGATGCTCATTTGCTGTTGCAGTTCTTTGGCTTTTTCGCCAGCTCGCAGGGCAAAATCAGAACTGTTTGATGCATAGATGATGCCTCTGGAAGAGTTTACCAGAAGACCACATTCTTTGTTAATGCCGTGTTCGGCGACAGCTTGCAAATCACCACCTTGCGCACCAACACCAGGCACTAGTAAGAAATAGTCGGGCAGCATGGCTCTTATCTTGCCCAATTCTTCTGGATGTGTTGCTCCTACAACAAACATCATTTTTTCGGCATTGCCCCAAGTGGTTGCTGTCTGCAATACTTTCTCATACATAAGTTGTCCATTCGTCTCGGAATATTGGAAGTCTTTTGACCCTTGATTTGATGTAAGAGCCAGCAAAATGACCCATTTGCCATCAAATTCCATAAAAGGCTCAACCGAGTCTTTTCCCATATAAGGAGCAACTGTTATGGCATCGGCGTTAAGGTTTTTGAAAAATGCCTTAGCATAGTTCGCAGAAGTGTTTCCAATGTCACCGCGTTTTGCGTCGGCTATGACCATTATGTCAGGGTGGTTGTTATGGATATATTGTATGGTACGTTCAAGACTTTGCCATCCTTTTGCTCCATAAACCTCATAGAAAGCGGTGTTGGGCTTGTATGCCACTGCATATTCGGCAGTTCTGTTGATGATTTGTTTGTTGAACTCGAAAATAGGGTCATCGGTGGCCAAAAGGGTGCTTGGAATCTTGTTGATGTCGGTATCAAGCCCGACGCATAGGAAAGATTGTTTCTTTCTTATCTGTTCAATCAGCTGAGTTTTATTCATATCTTTTATTATTTCTTGTTCATTTTATAAAGTCTCTTCTTTTAGCCGTTCTGCATTTTCGGCCATTATAAGGTGGTCTGTGCAATCTTGTATGTCTCCGTCCATAAAAGCAGTTAGATTATATATTGTGTAGTTGATGCGATGGTCGGTGATTCGTCCTTGCGGAAAGTTGTATGTGCGTATCTTGGCCGAGCGGTCGCCTGTCGATACCATGGTTTTGCGCTTTGCCGATATCTCGGTGATATATTTCTGGTACTCCATGTCATAGATTTTGGTGCGCAGTCTAGACAGTGCTCTTTCCTTGTTTTTGGGTTGGTCGCGGGTTTCGGTGCATTCAATTAGAATCTCTTCGACAACGCCGGTATTAGGGTTCTTCCAATTATAACGCAGTCGCACACCAGACTCAACTTTGTTCACGTTTTGGCCTCCGGCACCGCTTGAGCGGAATGTGTCCCATTTTATTTCACCTTCATTAATTTCAACATCAAATTCTTCGGCTTCGGGCAACACAGCCACTGATGCTGCCGAAGTGTGTATTCGGCCTTGTGTCTCTGTCTTGGGCACTCTTTGTACGCGATGGACTCCTGACTCGAACTTAAGTGTGCCGTAGCATCCACTTCCTGCCACGGTAAAGTCTATTTCTTTATAGCCGCCACTTGGGCCTTCGCTCACATTGCTTATTTCAATTTTCCAACCTTTTGTCTCGCAATATTTAGTGTACATACGGAACAAGTCTCCTGCAAAAAGGCAAGCCTCGTCGCCGCCAGTGCCTGCACGTATCTCCATAATAGCATTTTTCGAGTCTTGAGGGTCTTTGGGAATCATCATAAGACGCAATTCTTCTTCAACTTCACCGATGCGTTTGCTTGCCGATTCAAGTTCTCCGTTGGCAAACTTTCGCAACTCTTCATCTCGTTCGGTGTCAAGCAGAAAACGCGCTTCCTCAATGTCGGCCTGCAATTTTTTGTATTCATTGAAAGCCATTACGATAGGTTCGAGGTCTTTATAGTCCTTGTTGAGTTTGACGTAGCGTTTTATGTCATCAACCACTTCAGGGTCGGCTAATTGCTCGCCAATCTCTTCCCAACGTCGTTTCAGTGCTTCAAGTTTATCGGTGATGTCCACTGCTTAAAAATTTGTTTGCAAAAGTACTAAATTATTTGATATGATTTTTTTCTTGAAACAATAATCATTACTTCTAGCTGAATCGTATTCTTTTTATATAGATTTAGTGTTAAGTTAGGTGATTTTTACCGAATTTTTAACCAAATCGTATGTTTTTAATATAGATTTGGTGAAAAGTAAGCATATATTTATGAATTTCTAAACTCAAAAGCTATTCCTTGAACATGTCGTCCATGGTAACCTGTTGCTGAATGTCGTTTGAATATGCATTGGCGACGAGTCCGTATGAGGTTATCATTACCGTGGTGACAGCTTTGCGCGTTTTTGTCTTGTTTTCAAAAATAGACATTTTTCGAATTATCTCCTTGTCGTATGCGGTTGTTATCTCATATTCGTCTTTTGCGAATTTCATTTCGCATAGATTGATGACATTGTCGTCGCGGTCGATAAGCATGTCGATTTGCACGCCTTTTTCTTGCTTGTTTTTGGGCCTGTATAGCCAAGAGTAGACATTGCTCGTTATGCCTGATATTCCTAGAGCCTTCTTTATCTTTTCAACGTGCTGCAAGCAAACTCTTTCGAATGCCAACCCGCTCCATGTGTTATAGATTGGTTTCTTAAGCGTGGTTGTCCAATAGTTTGGCGCGTTTATGTTTTTGCCTTCTATGAACTTGAAATGGAATAGCGTGAAATTGTCGATGAGCTGGTATATGGTTTCCTTGCGTGACTTTCCTATCGAGGTGTATGACCTTATGAAGTCGCAGTTTTCAAGGTCGTTGAGTTGTGCTGTGAGCGAGCCTCCGTTGTTTTCGCCAATGGCACCAATAATTTCGTTTCTAGTCATGCCGGCTTTTTTTGTCCCTAAAGCCGTCACTATGTCTATATATGCTTTTGGTCTCCTGAAAAGTGAGGCGTAGAGGGCTTCAAACTCGCGGCGCATTTCTCCGCTCTTGCTGAAAAACATTCTGTCTATGTTTTGTGCGGGCGACAGCTCACGTTGCAGAAAGTCCCAATAGAAAGGCACACCGCCTAAGACCATATATGTCTCAAGGATGCCGCGCCTGTTCCATCTGAAGCTTTTGGCTTGTGCGTATTGCTCGCATTCGTGCAGTGTGAACGGGTCAATGTGTATTTGTCTGGTCAGTCTGTTGTGCAGCCCTCCATAGTTCATCACTATGTTGTTGATAATCCACGATGTGGCACTCCCGCATACTACGAGTATTATGTCCTTTCGCATGGTGCACCAACCGTTCCAGAAGTGGTCAAGGGCACTTACAAACCTGGAACAAGGAGTGTCTATCCACGGCAGTTCATCAATAAATACTACTTTCTTGCCTTCGGGCAACGAGGCGAGGTGTTGTCCTAAAAGAGCAAAAGCCTGTGACCAGTTGCGTGGCTTGCGCTTGACTTTCATCCCTGATGAGGCTAACGAGCGCGAGAATTCGTCTATTTGTTCGCTCATCGTGGCGTCTTGCTGCCCAGTGTGCTGAAAGGCGAAGTTGTAGTGGAATGTCTCACGCACCAGATATGTCTTTCCTATGCGACGACGGCCATAAACAGCCACAAACTCTGATTTGTCGGATTTAAGCATCGACAACAGGATTCTTTGTTCTTCGGTTCTTCCTATAATCATATTTTCGCATTTATCAACTGCAAAAATACAATTTTTTGCATTACTTTCAACCAAATCGTATGTTTTTTATATACATTTGGTTAAAAGTAAGTGTATCTTTACTGAAGTTCTAACCAAATTGTATGTTTTTTATATAAATTTGGTGAAAAGTGAGTGTGTTTTAGTCGGATTTTAAAAAAAACTCAGCTTTCATAAATTTTGTCGATAAAAGAATTTTGTGTCCTAAATTCAATTGTTAAATGCAACTTTGGCGGGAGGTGAAGAAAAGATGTTTTTTTTCAAACGGGAGAAAGGAGATTCCTTTCCCCCGCTCGAATGGAAAAAAACGGCTATCTTTGCCTCTGTCCTAAAGAAAAAAAGATGGCACATTTAACCAGTGAGCAAAGGTACACAATTTCCGTGATGTTGGAGAAGAAAATCTCCCAAAGTGAAATCGCAGCGACGATAGGCCGGCACAAGTCGGTGGTCAGCCGCGAGATAAGGCGCAACAGCGACAGGCGCAACGACCAATACTGTTCGGACTTGGCGCAGAAGAAGTACGAGGAGCGGCTCAGGGGCAAGCCGAACACGATCCGTTTTACGGAAGAGGTCAAGTCGTTGGTCGGCAGCCTTCTTGAAGATGACTATAGTCCGGAGCAGATAGCCGGGCGTTGCCGTCTTGAGGGCCAGCAGTGCGTCAGCCACGAGCGCATCTACCAGTACGTGTGGGCAGACAAGAGG
>JAZLGA010000104.1:0-12584 GCA_045616045.1 Bacteroidales bacterium
CACTGGCATGTTCGGTTACACCAATGGTGCCACGATAAAGAACACCTTCCTGACAAGCGGCAGCCTGGCTTGCAGTGCTAACAACGGATGTCTCGGCGGCCTTGTCGGTTTTGCCAGAGGCACCAATGTCGAATTCTGCGAGTCGGCTGTGGCACTCGCGGCAGAAGGAAATCTCACGGCAGTGGGCGGAATAGCAGGAGATGCCACAAGCTCGACAATAACGGCGGTAATGGCCGTTGGCGACATAAACACCGGAGCCAACACCATAGTCGCCGTAGGCAGCATCACCGGATCGGGCACGGTGACAACATTCTACGCCAACCATACCATAAGCGGCAGCGGAACCGTGCAAAACAAGAACACCTCCGGCTCAAACGGCTATTCAATCCACGCCAACAATGGCTACACAATGGGGACAACAGGCTTTAGCGTTCCGGGACCCTACGCCTACGGCAGCTATGCCACCAACAACACCGTGGGTGGCACTCCTTTGGTTGACTCGCTCAACACAGGAGTTGCGACAGGCTACAAATGGATGCGCTCAACAAGCCGTGCCATCAACGGCGACTACCCAATCATAGTGAAGGCAGCCAACGACAGCATCGCCATTGTCAACATAGATGCCGAGGGCAAGGTGGTGAGATACGGCAAACTCAATAGCCTGCTTGGCATGGAGAAGTACCAGGACACCGCCTACAGCGTGTTCATGTACAACAACGACAGCATCTATGCCGCTCCCACGCGAACCAAGCTCTACATTGGCGAGCACGTAGCCATGACGCAAGCCGACGGCATCACCATACCCGCCCATGTTAGCATAACACTGGACAACACGGCCGGTAACGGAGAAGAGAGCCGCGACTGGCACATGTTCTCCACACCATTGCAAAAGGCCCCTCTGGGAGTTAAATACTGCGATGGCAACCAGAGCGTAACAGCTTTCAACATGACTGACAACCTTGTGTTTGGCACCGACTATTCCATTGACGAGAGCGGCTACTTCCCCAGCGGAATAACTGACCGCACCCAGTTCGACTTCTACTCATACTACGAACCCGAATACCACTGGATCAACTTTAAGCGCAAGCCCAACAACCACTGGCATGAGGACGGTGAACACCAGCAGATAAGCTACGGCGGCGAGACCGGCCAGAAGATCCTTGAGAGAGGCAAGGGCTACCTTGTGGCTCTTGGCGACAACACCACAGCCAACAACAACCTCATGCAGGCCGCCGGCGAATTGACCAATGGCGAAGTCAGCTATGCGATAACCTCATCAGGCGAGCACCTCACGGGCTACAACCTCTTGGGCAACCCATACCAGAGCTACCTCGACTTCAACGCTTTCGCAGAAGCCAACAAGGGAGCGATATGGTCAAGCGGTTCCGACACAGGCTACATGGCATACCTTATCTACAACGCCGATGCGGGAGGCTTCGAGGAGTACCTGATTGACGAGAACTCCGTAGGGTTCTCACAGGGGGCGGCGACAAGCACCAGCCGTTACCTCAACATGCACCAGGGCTTCTTTGTGGCGAAAACCACCGAAGGTGACAGGGACGTGTCCTTCAGCAATGCCATGCGTAGCACCACAGCAACAGGAGTTAGTTTCCGTGGCGAGGCTCGACCCGCCTATCCATTGGTGAACCTGTTCTGCAGCGACAGCGACGGCAAGCGCGAGACAGTCATTATGGAGTTTGAGCGCCTGTTGAAGGCCGGCTCGGTGAAGTTGAAGAGGATGCTGAACGGCAAGTGCAACATGTATGCCCACTGGGGCAACGACGACCTTGGGGCCGTCTTCATCGACCACATGCCCGACTACGTGCCTGTATGGTTCGAGGCAGCGGAGGACGGGGTGTTCACCATCACATGGAACACCGCCAACGCCAACTTCGGCTATATGCACCTGATTGACCACCTGACAGGCGCCGACTATGACTGCCTTGCACCAGGCAACGACCACTACACATTCGAGTCCAAGACAACGGACATGGAAGCCCGCTTCCGTCTCGTGTTCAAACCTCTTGGCATAGAAGAAGTAGATGCAGAGAACGGCAATTTTGCCTTCTTCGACGGGAGCCAACTCGTGGTGAACGGCGAGGGCGACATCCAACTGATTGACCTTAATGGACGAATAGTGACATCACAGCACCTTTCGGGCCAGCAAAACAGAGTCGGCTTGCCCGAAGTGTCGTCAGGCATGTACATGCTCCGCATGACAAGCAAGAAGGAGACGAAAGTCCAAAAGATAGTGATAGGAAAATAAAAAGAAGAACAAACCTGTAATTTGGAAAAGATAGGAGAATAGATATATGAAAAAGTCAATCATAAAAGTAACAGCAATATTTGCCGTTCTGACGGCAATGTCAGCAGAGCCTCTCAATGCCCAGATTTTCCTGCAGAAAGACCGAGGCGACATCTCGCCCCGCGCCAATGCAAACGGAGTGACGGGCAAGGAGTGGGTCATCGTGCCTGTACAAGGCCTGGACATAGACCAATATGCTTTTACCCCAATAGGAAATGGAATGTTGCTTCTTACCGGCATGGCAGGGGCATACTTTTTGGCAAGACGCCGTAAGACATCAAGCGAAAAGAAGAAATAGTCTTATAGAGACCTGCTTAATTGAGGAATGTGGGAGCCAAGAGACTCCCACATTTTCTTTGTATGTAAAATGACGAAACGACACGTTTGTGGAACGTTTGCTATTTTCTATTTGTCTTACATCCTATTCTTCAAAAAATCCTTATCTTTGTGCCAAAATATTATGATATGTTAGAAGAAGTATTAAGACAGTGTTTTGTAGAGGCTTTCAAAACCCTTTATGGCCAGGAGCCGCCATTGCAACAAGTCAATTTCCAAAAAACCCGTCCGGAGTTTGAGGGTGATATGACCATAGTTGTTTTTCCATTCGTAAAGATGACGGGACTCAGCCCGGAGCAGTTGGCAAACGAGATGGGCGTTGAAATGGTTAAAGAGTCTGACATGATTGCCAAATATACGGTTGTGAAAGGCTTTCTCAATCTTCTCATCTCCGATAAGTTTTGGATTAACTTCTTTGAAAAGAATCATACAAAGACTGATTTTGGACGTGTTCCAGTGTCTGGAGATCCTGTTGTGGTTGAGTATTCATCGCCTAACACTAACAAACCTTTGCATTTGGGACATATACGCAACAACCTTCTGGGATGGAGCGTTTCGGAGTTGCTTAAAGCCAGCGGAAAGAACGTGGTTCGTGTAAATCTTGTCAACGACCGTGGCATACATATCTGCAAGAGCATGTTGGCTTGGAAGAAATGGGGCGAAGGGTGTACTCCCGAGTCAACAGGCAAGAAAGGTGACCATCTTATTGGCGATTTCTACGTTCTATTTGACAAGAAATATAAAGAAGAACTGAAGTCATTGTTGCCTGCCAACTACGTCTCCTTAGACGAGAAGGCACAAGAGGCAGTAAAAGCCAAGGCTGAAGAGGGATCTACATTGATGAATGAGGCACGTGAGATGCTGGTGCAATGGGAAAATGGCGACAAGGACGTGCGTGACTTGTGGACAATGATGAACCAATGGGTTTATGACGGGTTTGATGTCACCTACAAACGCATGGGTGTGGCTTTCGAGAAGATTTATTATGAATCACAGACATACCTTCTTGGCAAGGAACTCGTTCAGGAAGGTCTTGACAAAGGTGTCTTGTATCGCCGTGACGATAATTCTGTCTGGTGCGACTTGCGCGATGAAGGCCTTGACGAGAAACTTCTTCTTCGTCGAGACGGAACTTCAGTATATATGACGCAAGATCTCGGAACCGCTCAACTGCGTGTAAAGGAGTATAACCCCGAAAAGCTTATATACGTTGTCGGTAATGAGCAGATTTACCATTTCGATGTTCTTAAACGCGTGTTGGTGCGCTTAGGAAGAGAGTGGGGTAACGATATTGAGCACCTTTCTTACGGAATGGTTGAGTTGCCAAATGGCAAGATGAAGTCGCGCGAGGGAACAGTTGTAGATGCCGATGACCTTATGGATGAAATGGAAGCAACTGCAAAGACCGTGTCTGATGAACTGGGCAAAGCTAAAGACCTTACGCCAGCCGAGGCAGCCAGTCTTTATCATACAATTGGTGTCGGAGCCTTGAAATATTTTATTCTTAAGGTTGACCCGAAGAAAAAGATGCTTTTCAACCCTGATGAGTCAATAGACTTCAATGGCAATACCGGACCGTTTATACAATATACGCATGCAAGGATATGTTCTGTTTTGCGCAAGGCCAAAGAACAAGGTATAGAAATGCCTGCTGGGGTAGAGGTGACAGATATTCAACCCAGGGAGAAAGGTGTCATTGTGTTGATGTACTCGTGGCCTAATATTCTGAAAATGGCTGCTGAAGGAAGAAGCCCTGCCTTGGTTGCCAATTTTATCTACGACCTCGCAAAAGAATTCAACCAGTTCTATCAAGAGTGTAGCATAATAAAGGAAACTGATGAACTGCGACGCAGTTTCCGTTTGCAGATATGTGATATGGTAGCCTCGCTGTTGCGTAATGCCTCGCAGTTGTTGGGCATGAATATGCCTGAGAGGATGTAATGTTTTCTTGATGATGAATGTTTTCTACCTGTCGGATGCCGAAGAAGGTATTGTAGTATTGCCTGAAGACGAGTCGAAACACTGTGTCAAAGTGTTGCGTATGGCTGTAGGTGATTATTTTTGTGTCACCGATGGTCAAGGGTACTTGTATGATGCCGAATTGGTTGAGGCTTTGCCAAAACATGCTGTGGTTAGGCTTTATAACAAACGTAAAGGTTACGACAACTGGCCATACAATATCGAGGTTGCAATAGCGCCCACCAAACTTAACGAGCGTATGGAGTGGTTTCTTGAGAAGGCCACCGAGATAGGCATCAGCAAGGTAAGGTTATTCAAGTCGTATCATTCCGAGCGTCGTGAAGCGAATGTGGAACGTTTCCGTAAAGTGATGATATCGGCTATGAAGCAGTCCATTAAGTCCAAACTCCCTATCTTGGATGATATGGTGAGTTTTGACCATCTTGTGAAACAACCGTTTGAGGGACAGAAATTCATTGCATGGATTGACGAAGGAGTTACGCAAAAACTATGTGACTTATATCACAAAGGCGACAATGCCATTGTGTTGATCGGCCCTGAAGGTGATTTCAGCAAAGAAGAAGTGGAACTTGCCATAAAGAAAGGCTTTGTCCCTGTAAGTTTGGGAGATGCGAGGTTGCGTACGGAAACGGCGGCATTGGTGGCTTGCCATACATTACAATTAATAAATCAGATGTGATGCGCAAGGCTCTTGTTGCCATATTCCTGCTTGTGTCTGTCGCACTCTCGGCACAGTCTTTTAGTATAGCATTGCTGAAGTATAAAGGGGGTGGCGACTGGTACGGCAACCCGACTTCTTTGCCTAACCTTGTTGAGTTTTGCAATGCCGAGATGGGAACATACATCAATAGTGAAGTGCCGTATGTCGAGCCTTCATCACCTGAGTTGTTCAACTATCCATACATCTATATGACTGGACATGGCAATGTGTTTTTTGATGCCAATGAGGCCCAAAATCTTCGTAACTATATGCTTGCAGGAGGTTTTCTTCATATAGATGACAATTATGGCATACGCCAATATGTTGAGCCACAAATGAAAAAGGTGTTTCCTGAACTCGACTTTGTGGAACTGCCTTCCAATCACGAAATTTTCAAGAAGCCATTTCCTTTTCCTGAAGGTTTGCCCAAGATTCATGAGCATGACGGTAAGGCTCCTCAAATGTTCGGCTTGATATATGATGGACGTTTGGTGTGCATTTTCACATACGAGTGCGACCTTGGCGATGGTTGGGAAGACCAACGCATGCACCACGATTCCCAGGAAACAAGGCTTAAGGCTCTGAAAATGGGTGCGGATATATTGTATTATGTCTTTACCAGATAATATTTAGTCGCTGTTTGTAATAATGTTGAATTTGAAATAATATAGCTCATGGGAGAACAAAGAAGATGTTTGTCTTGCGGCGAGCCCATATATGGCCGTGCCGACAAGAAGTTTTGTAGCGATGCATGTCGTAACAGTTATCATTATGAGAGAAGTCATAACGCGACAGATATAGTGCGTAAAATCAACCACGTTTTGGCACGTAATTACAAGATACTCTCTTCAATTAATGAAAAGGGCAAGACAATGGTCTCGCGAAAGCAACTCGTTGATGCCGGCTTCGATTTCAAGTGCTTCACTGGTATTTATACCACAAGGTCAGGTTCGCATTATTATCTTGTCTATGACCAAGCATACCTTCGCAAGGAAGGTGACGAAAACATGTTCCTTTTGGTGGAGTTCAAGGAGAGGAAAGAATAGTTTTTTGCACTAATTGCAAGTGCTTTTGGCTTGGTCGGCAGCACTTCGGCTTTGGTTTACAATCAAAACGCCGATAAATACCAGACTCATGGCAACAAGTTTCTTCCATGTTATTGCATCAATTCCTATTATGATGCTAACAATGGTTGCTATTATAGGTTGCATATAGTTGTACATGCTGACCAATGTCGGTCTTAGCCTTTTCTGCCCTACAGGGATGAGAAAATATGCGATGAAAGTCGCAAAAACTATGACATATCCCACTTGCCAAAGTGTTGAACTGTCCATCTTGGCCAGATCTATTTCTGAAAGCCCTCTAATGTTTAAAGGAAGTGCTACTATTGAAGAGAAAAGAAACATCCATTTCATGAAATTTGCCACGCTGTATTTTGATATTAGCGGACGGAATATGCCAAGATAGAGGGCAAAGGTGAATCCGTTGAGGATGGCAAGAACTATCCCGATGGGCTTTGTCTCTGTAGTGCCCCCACCTAATCCCACCGAGTTGAAAATGAGAAACAAAACACCAGCCAGACTGATTAAAACACCACCCATTTTTTTTAGTGTGATTGGCTCCTTGAGTACTATGGCAGCCACAAACATTGTCATAATAGGCGTGCAGGTGTTGGCTATGCTCAAGTCGATGGATGCCGTCATTGTGATGGCTTTTAGGAAACTCATCTGGGTTAGGAAAAGTCCCAACATGGATGCAATGAAGATTTGGACAAGGTCTCTTAACGGGATTTTTTCTTTGGGTGTGAAAACGGACAGAATCCAAAACAAAACTGTCGCCCCTATTGACCTGAGACAAAACAAGTCCATGGGGGAGAGCACATTGGCATTGGATATGTTTTTGCAAGCAATTATGTTCAGTCCAAATATGCAATAGGCGGCAAAACATGCCAAATGACCGATGAGTGTCGGGCTTGACTTCATCATTATGATTTTTCCCGCTGCAAAGATAATGCTTTGTTTTCGATTTTTATATCTTTAAATCCTAATTTTTAATTATAGAGACAAGCGACTTTCAATCTGAAATAATTCTTACCTTTGTTCCATAAAACATCAATTGTTAATGAGTGCAACAACGCGTTCCGTATTGCAAAGATATTGGGGATATCCATCGTTTAGGCCTACGCAGGAGGATATTGTCGACTCGGCGGTGTCTGGTTGCGACACCTTGGCTCTATTGCCAACTGGCGGTGGCAAGTCAATTTGTTTTCAGGTGCCTGCTATGACTATGGAAGGTGTTTGTATAGTCGTAACTCCTCTAATAGCGCTAATGAAAGACCAGGTTTTGCACCTTGTCGAAAAGGATATACCAGCTGCAGCCATATATTCGGGGCTTCACCCAGATGAGGTAGAGCATATTTACAACAAAGCCGTCTTTGGAAAACTAAAGTTTTTGTATGTGTCGCCTGAACGTCTTCAGACACAGCGTTTTGTGGAAGCTGTGAAGCGCATGAAAGTGTGTTTGCTCGCCGTTGACGACGCTCACTGTATCTCACAATGGGGCTATGATTTTCGTCCTCCATATCTCTTGATATCCAAATTGCGCGAATATATAGACAAGACTCCTGTGCTGGCACTTACTGCCACTGCTACAGCAAAAGTTGTTGACGACATACAATTTCGGCTTGGTTTCAAACAGAAGAACGTCTTCCAAAGCAGTTTTGCCCGTCCAAATGTGACTTATAGTGTTATGCACGAACCCGATAAGATGAATGTAATCCGAACCCGTCTGCTTGCAATGGGAGAGGGGAGTGCAATTGTGTATGTTAGGAGCCGCAAACGAACTCAGATTATTGCAGAATGGCTTGTCTCGACAGGGATAACTGCCACGTTTTATCATGCTGGCCTTGATGCTCGGCAGCGAGACCAAAGACAGGAACTGTGGATGCGTGGCGATGTCAAGGTGATGGTGGCAACAAATGCTTTCGGAATGGGTATCGACAAACCCGATGTGCGTCTTGTGTTGCACCTGGACTTGCCCGATAGTCTTGAGGCTTACTTTCAGGAAGCAGGACGCGCAGGAAGAGACCTTAAAGAATCTAATGCCCTCCTTATTGTTTCGCCTTCAGACATCACCAAACTATATGACAACCTAAAATTGTCTTACCCTGAACTAAAACGAATACAACTAGTGTACCAGGCTCTTGGCAAATACCTTAATCTTAGTATCTGCAGTGGTGAAGGCGGGGTGTTCCCACCTGCTCTTGACAATTTTGCGGCTTCATCAGGATTTTCAATGATGGAGGCTTTCTGCGCACTTAAGATACTCGAAAAGGAAGGCTTCATAATGTTGTCGGAAGCGTTTGATGAACCATCAAAGGTGATGCTTAAGGCCACACGTGACGAGATATGCGATTTTCAGATGTCCAACCCAAAGTTTGAGGCTGTTGTAAATTACATACTTCGCAATATGCCTGGCGTTACGACCGACTTTGTTAAATTTAATGAAGAGTCGGTTGCACGCAAACTGTCTTTTTCAGTTGGAGAATTGGAACAGCAGCTTAAAGCACTGGAACGTCTTAATTTCCTTGTTTATGCACAACGTAGTGACAAGCCTACCATAACCTTGCCCACCGATTATGTTGGTTCTAATGCCGTCGTTTTAAGCCGTGAGAATTACTATGACAGAAAGGCTGATGCCCAAAATAGAGTTAAGGCTGTCGCCGACTTTGTCAACAATGGCAGGGAATGCCGTAGTGTACAACTGTTGCGTTATTTCGATGAAGAGGCAAAAGCTACATGTGGCAAGTGTGACGTGTGTCTTAGTTCAAAAAAACATAAGACTGTTGAGTATAAGTCTATTAGTACATCCATTATTCAACGCCTTTCTGAAACGCCAATGTCGTATAATGAAGTCCTTAAAGAGTGTCCTTCATTTGAGCTGGAAGATGTGCTCGAAACATTAAGATGGATGATAGACAGCGGAGATGTCGGGGTTGAGAATGACGTCTTTTATAAAAAGTAAAAGCTTGTTATATACAGTCTAAAGGATAGTTGGTGGCAAACGAGTCTGTTTTTGCATGTCATTTAACTGTGCATTAAAAAGAAAGCGTCATTATAATGACGCTTTCTTTGAATTGACTATTAGGCTCAAGTCATTTTATTTCCCTCTAACAACGACTTTGCGTGTGAAAGTGCCATTCTCGGTTACTATGACGAATGTGTAAGTCGCCTCTGCCTTAGTGCGTAGTGAGTATGGAATTAGCATAACCTCTTCTTGGTTGTTGAATTTGAACTGATCGATAATGTTGCCTAAGAGGTCGTAAACATAGACAGTGGCATCGCCAATGATGTTTTCTAGACGTATTGTCATGTCGCCCTTGTTGGGGTTTGGCATGATTATGACATTGCTGTTATAGGTGTCTTCGTTTATGCCAAAGTATGAAGTGTGTAACCAAATGCTTTGTGTTGCGCTACCGCAGTTGCTATAAGTAGTCACACGCAACTCTATTGAATCGTCAGGCAAGTAGGTGTGTATGTATAGGTCGCTGTGCTCGCCGTTGCCGATTGGGTCAACATGCCAGTTCGGGCAGTCAACATACCATACTGCAGAGTCAATCTCAACAACATCGTGTGTTGGAACTACATAGTAGTGGTATTTGCTGATGTTGGTCTCGCTGCCGCCAACGGGCCAATGGCTACCTATGATGTTGGCGTCGGGTGTGTAGTCTAAGTTGAGGTGCAAGGTGATAAGACTGTCGCAACCAAGCACGGTGTTGATGGTCTGGTAGAACACACCTGATTCGGTGTAGGTTAAGTCTTCAATGGTGTATGAGTCGCATGTGTCAATATAAATATCAGCTGGCGTGTGGTGGCCTATAGTGAGATGTGCGGTGACAGTGCTGTCACACCCGTGTATGGTGTTCAATTCTTGGGAATAGTTGCCCGATTCAAAGTAGCTTATGCCATTCCAGACAAATTCTTCACATACTATGGTGTCAAAAGAGTGTGTCGTGGAGTGGTTCACGATTAGGTGCAGTGTAACGGTTGAGTCACAGCCAAGGGTGGTGAGGAATGATTGTTCGTAGTCGCCTGTTGTGGTGTAGGTTTCATCGTTCCATGTGTATTGGTCGCAAGTCTCGAAGTTAAATTCGAATGTCTTCGTCGGGTTGACGACGAGGGTCTTGCCTACGATACTGTCACAGCCCAAGTATGTGCTCATGTTGTGTGTTTGCGTTCCAGCCTCGGTGAAAGTGATTCCGTCCCAATCGTAAGGCAAGAGGTCGTCGCAGATGGTTCTGGTGTCTGTCGTGTCATATATCGGGTTTACAAACAGTGAGAGATGGTAAGTGCTGTCGCAGCCATAGATTGAATGGAATGAGGTTTCGGCAGTGCCAGCCTCGTTGAAAGTGTAATCGTGCCAAGTGAACGGCAGTTCGCTTGCGCAGATGGTGGAGTCTTCCTCGTAAGAGAATGTTGGCATAACAACAAGTGTCATAGTGTATGAGCTGTCGCATCCAAACTTGCTGCTGAATGTCTTAGTCTGTGTATCTGCATTCTCGAATAGTGTCTCGTGCCAAGTGTAGGGCAGTTCGTTGTCGCAGATGGTGTCGGTCTCGTTGTAGGCGTAAGTCGGGTTGACGACGAGGGTCTTGCTTACGATACTGTCGCAGCCCAAGTATGTGCTCATGTTGTGTGTTTGCGTTCCAGCCTCGGTGAAAGTGATTCCGTCCCAATCGTAAGGCAAGAGGTCGTCGCAGATGACGGCTGTGTCGGGAATGTTGTCGTATGTAGGATTCACAATGAGTTTCATTCCCACTACAGAGTCGCAGCCGTGAATGGTTGTCAGTGTGGCGATACTGTCTGATGCTTCGTAGAATGTCACTCCATTCCATTCGTAAGGCAGTTCGGCAGAGCATATTTCGCGTGTCTCGCTTTTGTCGTAAGTCGGGTTGACAACGAGGGTCAAGATAAGGGTGCTGTCACAGTTGTCGGCCGAATGGAATACCATTGGGTAGTTTGTCACAGGCCCTGTGAAAATGCTGTCGTGCCATTTGTAGTCAAGTTCACTTTCGCAAATGGTGTCGTAGTCGTAGAAAGTGAATATCTCGTTTACGATGAGTGTCTTTTCGACAATGCTGTCGCATCCAAGCTTGGTCTCCAATGTGTCGATTTGTGTGTCTGCTGTATTGAATGTGATATTGCCCCATGTGTATGGCAACTGGCTTGCACAAATAGTTGCCGTATCTTTCAAGTTGTAGATCGGGTTCACATTGAGAGTCATCTTATAGGTGCTGTCGCAAAGGTCTTGGCTCATAAATGTGTTGTCAGCATAACCAGCTTCGTTGAAGGTGTGTTCGTGCCAAGTGAACGGAAGCTCGCTGGCGCAGATGGTCGTGTCCTCTTCATAGAGGTAAGTTGGGTTGACAACGAGTGTCAAAATATAGGTGCTGTCGCAGTTGTTGGCTGAATGGAATGTCATCGGGTAGTTTGTCACAGGTCCTGTGAAAATGCTGTCATGCCATTCGTAGTCAAGTTCATTGTCGCAAATAGTTTCGTTATCATATAAGGTGTAGGTCGGGTTAATGACGAGTGTCATGAAAACGGTTGAGTCGCAGTTGAGCGATGATGTGATGGTGTGAGTCTCGTTCATTGTCACTCTTTCGGTAACATCTCCATCGTAGTTGAACACTATGCCAGGATACCATTCGTAGGGCAACTCGCTCTCGCAGATGGTGCGTGTCTGGAATACTGTGTCATGTGGAAATACGATGAGTGTCATGCCAACTATTGAGTCGCATTTGTTAATGCTCTCCAAATTGGCAATGTCGCTTCTTGCTTCTGTGAACAGCACTCCGTTCCATTCGTATGGCAAGTCGTCTTCGCAGATTTCTTTTGTTTCGCTTGTGTTATAGGTTGGGTGTACTATGAGCGTCATTGTTACAATGGAGTCGCAGTTGTTTATTGTTTGCAGTGTGGGTTCTTGTGTCAGCGTCACGTCCTCGGTTATTTCTTCGTCATGGGTGAACACAACACCGGGATACCAAGTGTAAGGCAACTCGTTGGCGCAAACGTCTCTTGTCTCCGCTTCTTTGAATGTCGGGTTGACAATGAGTGTCATGGTGACTGTCGAGTCGCAGCCGAGCGATGAGGTCAGTGTGTGTGTCTGTGTGCCGGCTTCTGTGAATGTCACGTTCTCGTCTGGGAGGAATGCTTCCCAAGTGTAAGGAAGTTTGTCATCGCAAATGATGCGTGTCTCTGACTT
>JAZLGA010000105.1:0-11661 GCA_045616045.1 Bacteroidales bacterium
AGGGTGAATTCCTGGTCGAACAGGCCTGCTTCAGATGATTTTTTATATGCCATATCAAGATTCTTCAATTATTTTGCAAAAATACGAAAAATTATTGACACAAACAAATGATTAACAGTTTTTTAATTTATAGAACCCCCCAATAGTTTTTTCCGTCCACACGCTGAAGCACTTCGATTCGAAGGAGTTTTCCTATCCCATCAACTCCGATATCGTGTTGCGCTGCAAAATCGAAGACTCTAAAGCCGTGGTGCTGGGTGCCGAGAAGGCGTTGGGGAGGATGGTGCTGCCCGAGACCATTCGTTATTATGGTCATAGATTTCCTCTTGCCGAAATTGGTGCCGAGGCTTTTGCCCATAACGACGGCCTCACCCATGTGGTCTTTCCCGAGAACCTGAGTCTGATAGACAATCGTGCTTTTTTTCATTGTCCGAACCTGTCCGACACCATCACGCTTCCAGTAGGGCTTGATTCGATAGGAGAAATGGTTTTCAGTTTTTGCGACAAGATCACCACGCTTATCGTACGGTCGGCGCGTCTCAAAGCGGCCGAAAACATGCGTATGGAAAGCCGTTTCCATCAATGCACCCATCTGCACAGGGCCATTTTCGAATCCACTGTCGAAGAGATGTGTCCCCATTTGCTTGGATATGTGTACGAGTTGCGGGAAATATATGTGGCAGAAGGCATTGACAACATCGGATTGGGCTGTTTTGCCGAAACCTATAACCTGCAGAAATTACAGCTGCCCAAAACTTTGCGTTCTCTCGACCAATCGGCTATTTATGGTTCGGGCATTGAGCGGCTCATCTTGCCCGAGAACTTGGAGACATTGGGATGCATGTCGTTGGGCGTGCTCTACAACTGCCACTATCTTGAGGTAGGCGCTGGGTTGAAGCATATTGACTCGAAAGCCTTCTATGAGCTGAAGGTGATAGACACCCTTGTCTTCCGAGCCGAGGTGCCGCCTGAATACGTTGATGATCCCTTCCCGAAAATCGCCGAAGGGAAACCCCATAGATCACTCCTCTTCCTCGTACCAGCGCAATCACTAGAAGCCTATCGCGCCGACAGCATCTACGCGCGCCTCAACCCCCAGCCGATAAAGGAGTAAGAATTAGTGGGCACTTTGGTTTATCCATTTTTCTACACGAAATAAGTATCGCGTGTGTACAAGTGAAGCCATGTCGTCAACGCTCAAAGGTGAGAGAGAAGGGCAACGGCGAAGCGCATTTATCATAAGGAGAGAGTGGGTGAGGATAGAATTATAGGTAGAAAGAGGCGGGTACGTGAGGTGCTTTTTTCTAAAAAATTTTGCCGTTTCAATATTTTTTCATATTTTTGCAGTCGGAAACGAGAGATATGTTTCCGAAAGAAAGCGCCTTGTCGCTTTATTCCTTCGTCTGTGAACTTCGACACTTCATACGTATAGTAGGAATAAAGTCACACGAACCGCTCGCTTGGTTGGTACTCGTATATCATTTACGATACATCCATAGCGGAGCAATCCGTTAGACCTTATTTACTATACCGGGAGTCGAAGCCCAACAGATGAAAATGAAGTCGCAATGAACGGCTCCGCTTTCTTATAGGGTTATTAATGCACATTTTGAGCCGCCACGGTGCACAAAATAGATACATTAGACAAATCAAATTACACATTAAGGGACTGAATCGTTACATTAATTCCGCCAACGGGAGAAGAAAAGTTTGACAAATATGTAGAACTATGTCAAACAACACGCATCCATGGAATTAATGGTAGTTGACATTGAGCGACTTATCAAATGGACCTAAAATGGACCTTAGGTAACAAAGAAATAATGGCTACCTTTGCATAGTGCAAATTTAATCATATAACTACAAGTTTCTTACCTGCTACAGCCTAATGGTTTTGCTTGAAAAAACAATTAAACAGTATCGTAAAAGTAATTGAATATGCGTTTTGAAGCCACCTCAACAGAAGCTGCGATGGCAGCCAATGGGAAAATGATCAACGCAGCCACACCTTGGCACGTGATTGTAGATACGGATGAAGAAACCCTCACCATCCGCAAACGCAACCTTATCCTTGTTGGCGTGGATGAAGAGGTGTATTCCTTTCGCTATATCCGCCGTATTACCATTGACGAGCATCTGATCGGGGCCGATATCGAGGTACGAGTCACAGGCGGTACTGCCAAAGCCTACTGCTTGTCAAAGAAAGACGTCCGCAAGATTAAGCAGATTCTCTTGGAATACAACGCAACAAAAAAAGGGAAAGGAATCATTTTTGCATAATCATTAACCCGAATCAAAACATACCCATTATAAAAAGGAGATACCCGAAAATCCAGAAAAGAGTAGGGAAAACATTAAATACATTATAATATGGGATTATTAAGTTCTATGACAAATGGCATGGTGGGCCTACCAAAAACAAAGCATGAATGTGATGTAAGAATAGGCGAATTAGAGAAACAATTAGCCGGTTGTTTTAGCTTGGGAAAACTTGTTGGAGTAAAATCGGATGAAGGTATAAAAAAGGAAATTAAAAGATTAAAGGCTCACAAGAAAACCCTTTCGAAGTAAGTTAACTATTGAAAATATAATTATTTAATAAACCTTATTATTCACTTTTAAAATTAAATTATTATGGCAGAAATTAAAATGACTGGCAACATGAAGGTAAAGACCCTTCGCACACAATTCAAAGAGGCTTTCGGCAGCACCCTGCGCGTGTACAACGGAATGAAATTTGCCGATGACGATGCTACCCTCGCTTCTATCCGTGCCAAAGACGCCAAAGGTGGCGAGCTGGCCGTGAAAGGCAACATGCAGGTTGGCAATTTCGAAAACAAGGTGAAGGAACTCTACGGCATCAAGGTCCAGGTGGCCAATGCCGACGATTCCGCTTTGGCCGACAACAGCGTTACCCTCACTGCTGCAGGCAAATAATTGTCGCATTAAATCAATCTGGCAGGCGAGGAGACTCCCTGCCAGGTTCTATATTAACCCAAAACAATTACAATTATGAGTGTTGAATACTACAGAAAAAGACTCATCGACCTCCGTGCCGACATGGCTCGTGAGCGCGAAGAAAAGAAGAAAGACAACGAACGTTATGCCGACATGATCAAAGGGTCTAACAGCACAAGCGCAAAGGCAAGTTATCGCAAAAGCAAAATTGACCATGCCGCCAGCCACGACCGCACGATCGAACGCCTGAAACGCGAAATTGAGCATACCCGTGAGGAACTTGCCCGTGAACGCGAACGCGAGAAAGCCGCCAAGAAAAGACGGTAGTCAATGTTTATTTCTACGGCACAGAAAAGTAAAATCTAAAAACAAAGTAATTATGACAGAAATAGCAACCAAAAATTATCCCGCATCGGCCAAAGTGTTGGTGAAGGGCAAGAATCAAAGCCGCACAGCATTGGGAATTGCCAATGCCTATCTGCTCATCCATCCGGATGCCACCATTTCGCAACTAAATGAGGCTTTCCCTTCCGACAAACTGGGGTTAGGCAAGTTTAAGATGTTTCTTGACGAGAAGGGCCGTACCGAGTTTGTGGCAAACCTCAAGACCCATGCTGCCAACGAAGACCCAGAGAAAAGTCTCAAATCGAACTATTTCTACGAGGACGATAACTACTCTTTGATGCTGAATCTGAAAAACGACAGCAAGGTGGCTGTCTATCAAATGTGGCCGTCGGATAAGTTCTCCGCATTGGTGGAATGGGCCAAGCAACATGACATCTATGTGTCGGAATTTGACCAAGGCGCTCGCGGACAGAAAGGCGGTTTCGAACTTGAATACCTCAACAACTGGAAGCCTGTCATCATTGAGAAAGAGGTGATAAAAGAGGTTGAAAAGAAGCACATCCCTTGGTGGGTGTGGTTGCTCGTGGCGGCGCTGATCATAGCGGTTATACTACTTCTTGCCAAAGGTTGCAACAAAGAGCCCGAGCAGGTGGTAGTCACCGATACCATCACTGTTACGCAGGTGGACACCGTATATGTGCAACAATTGGAAGAAATCGAGAAGAATTTCAATGCTGCCCAGTTCGAGCAGAACAAGTCCGACCTGAATGATGATGCCAAGTTTGTGCTGCACGACTTGCAGAAACTGATGGACAGAAACCCCGCGCTGAAGCTCCGCATTGTGGGCCATACTTCGGAAGAAGGTGACGCAGCCTTCAATCAGAAACTTTCCGAGGATCGCGCCAAGGCCGCTGTTGACTTCCTCATCAGTCAAGGCATCGACGAAAGCCGCCTGCAGTACGAAGGCAAAGGCAGCAGCGAACCCCTCGAACCCGGCAACAACGAGATCAACCGCCGCACCGAATTTGAGGTAATCTAATAAAATCCTATCCCCTTCCCCATCTTATTTAAGGAGGAAGGGGATTTTTTGTTTGTGGGTAAAATTCCTATCGACATTTTAATATCTTTACTCCTATGGCAGAACTTAATATCAACGGCCGCATGTCGGTCAAAAACTTAAAGAAACAATTCAAGGAGGCCTTCGGGGCTTCGCTGCGTGTGTATAATGGAGATGAATTGGCCGATGACGATGCACGCCTGGCCTCTATCCGCACTAGTAGCGCAAAAGGAGGAGAACTTTCTGTTCGCGGCAATATGCAGGTGGGAAATTTTGAAAAGAAGATGCACGAAATCTACGGCATCAGCGTACAGGTGGCCGATGCAGCAGACACGCAGCTCGTGTCCGACGATGTCACCATCGCATCTATTACTCGACTTGCAAACGACGAGCCTGCAGGAACCTCCGAGTCCCAAGTAGAAGATGCGGCTCCGACGGCAGTGCAGCCGGAATCTCCCATTGCAGTCCCTGCCGTGGACATTGAACGCCTAATTGAAGCTGCTTTATTGGATGGAGTGGTGACCGACAAAGAGCGGGCCATCCTCATCAAAAGAGCTACAGCTCAGGGCATCGATCCTGACGAATTCGAGATGGTTCTAGATGCCATGATTCTTGAAAAGGGTGCACAGTCAGCCGCTACGGCCTCTTCCACTCCCCATGCTGCTCTCGAAGTAGAGGCGGTTGCTGTAGCAGTTGCCGCTGAAACGGATGACAAGAAAGAATTTGAAGAAGAGGCTGCTGTAAAAACATCGGAAGTCGAAGTTCAGGCCGAGATAGAGGAAAAAGTCAAAGTTGTCGAAGAAACCGCCGACAAAAAGGCCGAGGAAGAGACTGCAGCTAAGTCGGATGCAGCAGCTGAGACCGTATTGGTCAACGATGATTCCCCGTCGCAAGAAGACGAAGAAACAAAAATAAATAGGCTTGTTGAGGCTGCAAAGGTCACGCTTAATGATGGTGGCGACCCGTTTGATTCGTCAATGGTGCTTGTGAGAAATGGTTCTTTTATGATGGGTTCCACTGATGGAAACGAGGATGAATCGCCAGTACATAAAGTTAACTTAGCGGCCTTCAAAATAGGCAAATATCCGGTTACGCAACATGAATGGTCCTTAATAATGGGCGCTGATGCCAATCCTTCTCACTTTAAAGGGGACAATTTGCCGGTAGAAAACATATCATGGAATGACGTTCAATTATTTATCCGCGTACTAAACAAGGTAGCGGGCAAGCAGTATCGATTACCAACAGAGGCTGAGTGGGAGTATGCGGCTCATGGTGGTCAAAATTCCAACAATACAAAATATTCTGGCAGTAACAATGCTGACGAAGTTGCATGGTATAAGGACAATAGTGAAGACAAAACTCATCCGGTCGGTATGAAACAGGCTAATGAATTAGGGCTGTATGATATGAGCGGCAATGTGTTGGAATGGTGTCAAGATTGGAAAGCTAACTATAATGAGGAACCGGCGTTGAATCCAAAAGGGCCCTCGGAAGGACAGACCAGAGTGACTCGAGGTGGATGCTGGAATAGTCGTCAAATAGCATGTGCTGTATCCAATCGCAGTGGATTCTTCCCCAGCCATCATTTCTGCAATTTGGGATTTCGTTTGGCCATAGATGCACCAAGTCTTTACTTCTTCAGTGGCGTAGGGGCGCTATCCACAAAGAATGAATCGGAAGATGTAAAGAAAAAAACTGATGCGGATAATGCAGGCACGTCCTCCCAAGGTCTTTCTCAGTCAAGCAGTTTCTGTGCAGGATGTGCCAGCAGTTGTACTTCGGGTTGCTCGACTAGTTGCTCGACCAGTTGTTCGAGCGACTGTTCGGGAAGTTGCTCTGGTGGTTGTGAGAGTGGTTGCGGCAGAAGTTGTTCGTCGAATTGTTCCTCCGGTTGCGAAGGCGGTTGTTCGGGCGGTTGTTCGGGCGGTTGTGAAGGTTGTGGCGGTTCCTGTTCTTACGGATGCAGCAATACATGCTCGGGCGGCAGCACCGGTCACTATAGTTCGGGATGTAGTGGGTCGTGCAGCTATGGCGGTGCGGGAGGCCGTCGTAGATCGTCATGATGCAGGCAGATGAAGCATCGATGCGTGTGATTAGGAAAAGAAGCCTGGACACGCAAATTGACATCAGACAGTGGCAGGAAGGTCGTGTAAAAAACATTACTTTCATTGTTACTAAGAGTTGTCAATTGGCTTGTCGGTATTGTTACCTTGTTGGTAAAAATAGCGAAGAGCGAATGTCATGGGAAACGGCCAAGAAGGCTGTGGACTATATTTTATCTCACAAGGAACTTGCAGAAAAGCCTTCAGTGGTTTGGGAGTTCATAGGAGGAGAACCTTTTCTTGAGATAGATTTAATCGACCGAGTTTGTGACTACATTAAGATGGAAATGTACCGGCTGAATCATCCTTGGTTTGACTCATATCGTTTCAACTTTACCACCAACGGAATCAACTACCATGAAGATAAGGTGCAGCGTTTCATCAGAAAGAATAAAACTCACCTCAGTATTGGTATCACGATTGATGGGACCCGCTCAAAACATGACTTGAATAGGGTATATCGCTCGACTGAGAAAGGCTCCTATGATGACGTTGTGAAAAACATCCCATTGTGGCGTGAACAATTTCCCGAAGACGGCACCAAGGTTACCATCAGCAGTTCCGATTTACCCTACATCAAAGAGAGTGTTATTCATCTGTATAGTCTTGGCATTCACACTGTAAATATTAACTGTGTGTTTGAAAATGTGTGGAAAGAAGGTGACGATATAATTTTCGAACAACAGTTGAGAGAGTTGGCCGATGAAATTATAGACAAAGGATATCACCATGATTATGAGTGTCTTCTATTTGACCGAAATATTGGTTATCCCTTGCCATTGACAAACAATCAGAATTGGTGTGGGGCAGGACAGATGCTGGCAGTGGATTCCTCTGGCAATTTTTATCCATGCATTCGTTTCACCCAATTCTCGCTTCGCTCAAAACCGGCCAGAATAATAGGAAATATTATCGATGGGATTGATGAGAACAAATTGAGGCCGTTCCTTACTCTGAATCGACTGGTTCAGAGTTCGCAGAAGTGCATCGACTGTGATGTGGCATCAGGTTGTGCCTGGTGTCAGGGCGAAAATTATGATTGTGCCGAGACTGATACCATTTTTCGCCGATCAACAGCTATCTGCAAGATGCACCAGGCTCGAGTTCGGGCCAACCGTTATTATTGGGAAAAGTTGGAACGTGTAACACGGAAGGAGGCTGGAAATGATTAAGAAGTTAATGATACTTTTGAGTGATGATTGTGTTCCATTTTGTTATTGTAGTCACAATGCCGAGAATCATAATATGATATCCTTGTCGGTTCTTCGTTCGTCATTGGAATTTGCACACAAGCATGATTTGCAAACCATGGCAGTGCTACCCAATTGGCCAATTCCCGACGACTATTTGAACGAGATGGGGAAGTCTTCTTGCGGATTGATATTGCCTGCTCTATCTCCTGAAAGCATTGATGGAGTCAGAGTATTCAATGAATGGAATGAAATCAATGGTTATCATTTTCATTCAGGACAACGGTACCTTATTCGCACTTCTCGCCGAGATTTGTTCAAACATTGGAGTATTCTTCCTTTCCAATTTGATGGAAGAATTGACATTATTGTTGTAGATATTGCCGATTTCACTGATAAGGACTTCGATGACTATTATGAGGTATTGTTGCAAATGGCTGCAAAATTTGAGTCTGCATTTCGTCAGGGATATCGACCCGAGACGAATATCCTTACCGATAGGGTGGGGCTGTCAAGTATGACGAACTGCAATGCGGGAGTGGATAGTCTCACAATCGCACCGAATGGAAAGCTGTATGTTTGCCCTGGTTTCTATTATGAAAGTTGGGGTGACGTTAGCATCGATGACATTAATGATGCAGAACTGCTCGATCTCAAACATGCACCAATATGTCAGCATTGTGATGCTTTTCATTGTAAGCGGTGCGTGTGGATGAATAAGAAGCATACGCTCGAAGTCAATACACCTTCTCGCCAACAATGCATAGTTTCACATCTGGAACGTAATGTATCAAGGAGATTCATGTTGCAAATGGCAGACATCCTTCCTAAGGATTATGTCAAAATACCAGAAATTAATTATTTAGACCCTTTTGATAACAGGGGCGATTGGAATTGATTATGAAACAGAAGAAAAACATAGGACGCGTAGCGTCGGAAGAACGGGATATTATAAGATATCTTTATGAACACAAAAACGGCTTGCTGGAACTGGCCAAAGTATTAACCGCAGACAATGCTGAAATCTATGAAAAGGTGGTTCAAGATTTGGGACAGACAAACATCAAGTACCAGCAGTGGTGGGATTCGATGGCGGATAAGTATGGTTGGGAGAAAATAGATGACGGCAGATGGGAAATTGACTTTGAGTCGTGTGAGGTGTTCTTAGTAGAAGAATAATAAATAATCATATAAATAATTGCACTATGGCAGAACTTAATATCAATGGCCGCATGTCGGTCAAGAAACTGAAACAGCAGTTCAAAGAGGCTTTTGGGGCTTCGCTGCGAGTATATAATGGAAAAGAATTGGCTGACGACGATGCACGGTTGGCCTCAATCCGCACTGGAGATGCCAAAGGTGGCGAACTTTCCGTGCGCGGAAATATGAAGGTGGGCGGATTCGAGAAGAAGATGCTCGAGATATACGGCATCAGCGTACAGGTGGCCGATGCTGCCGACACTCAGCTGGTGCCCGACGATGTCACCATTGCCTCTGTTGCTCGATTCCAAAATGGCGAGTCGGCAGGAACATCCGAGTCACAAGTAGAAGCTGAGGCTCCGGCAGCCATGCAGACGGAAGCTCCCACTGCAGTCCCCGTCGTGGATATCGAACGCTTGATAGATGCCGCCTTGATGGATGGAGTGGTGACAGACAAAGAGCGTGCCATCCTCATCAAGAAAGCCACGTCTCAGGGCATCGACCCCGATGAATTCGAGATGGTTCTGGATGCCAAGATTCTTGAAAAGGGTGCCCAGTCGGCTCCTGCAACTCCCAGCGTTGCTCCTGTCGTAGAGGCTGCTGCCGTAACAGCTGCTGCTGAGAAAGCTGCCGAAGAGGCCAAAGCCAAAGCAGAGACAGAGGCCAAGGCAAAAGCAGAGGCAGAGGCCAAGGCTATAGTGAAAAAGAATGCAAAAGCCATAGCGGTCAAGGCAAATGATGAGGGGAAATATATGGGAGTAGCCACTACGGGGCAGACGCTCTATTTTGTACCTGATGAAAATGACGCAAATAGCGTTATTGCCACTTCGCCATATGAAGGCATGTGGGACGAAGAGCCCGAAGGTGACATAGCATTACCCGACAAAGTCAACCTGGATGGCAAAGTGATGGCGGTAATCGGGGTAGGCAAAGCAGCCTTCTTCGCGTGCAAGCAGATTACTTCGGTTACGCTGCCAGAATCCATCACCACCATTGGCGAAAATGCGTTCAAGGAATGCAAAAAGCTGACTAAGGTTGTCGCACTGGGTGAAACGACCATTGGAGCCAGTGCATTCTGCGACTGTTCCGCTCTCGCAAAAGTGCAATTTCCTGAAGCTATTTCTATAGGGGGGAGCGCGTTTAGTAGTTGTTATAATCTCGCTGAAATACATTTTCCCAAGGTTACGTCTATAGGGAATGATGCGTTTGAGAGTTGTAATAAATTAGTGTCTGTAGAGTTTCCCATGGTGGTAAGTATTGGCTCTAATGTATTCAAAGAATGCAGTAACCTAATGGATGTTCAATGTCCAGAGGCTGAAAAAATCGGAGGAAGTGCATTCTACAAATGTAAAAAACTTTCCAATGCCAAATTCCCCAAATTGAAATCTATGGGAGCGTCTGCGTTTAATTATTGCGAGTCACTTGAGCAATTTGCTATAGCTAGCGGAGTGACGATTATTCCGGAGAGTGCTTTCTATTATTCTGGGTTGAAAAAAATCATCATTCCCAATAGTGTCACAGAAATAGGTAATTATGCTTTTTATGGAAGCAAATTGGAAAAAGCAATTATTCCGAGTTCTGTTCTGTGGATAGGCGAGGATGCGTTTATGGGGACAAAGTTAACATCCGTTATTATTCCAAATAAGTCGACAAAATTTGGGAGATATTCTTATTCCCCTGAACATAAGGGTGATTCAGATTATTGGAAAGATGACCCATCCTATAGTTTCACCTGCAGTGTAACTAGATAAAGTTTTAGTATACAGAATTATTATACAATAAGATTAATTCAAGTTTTGCATCAGTTCATAAAAGCCGAATATGATGTAAAAAAGAACAGAGAAAACAAATTTAAGAAATACAAATTATAAACATTTATTATGCTAAGAATTACACAAAACAAATGCGATGCATGCGGAAAAGAATTTGAAGGGGTTGTGCAACATTCCAGATATTTTTGTTCCCGATGCCATAAAGAATTTACGCTATGTCCAAATTGCAGAAGTACACACGTCTGTGATTATTGTGGAGAAACTGCTTTGTTAGACATTTATGAAGAGCACAAGAAAAAAACAGGAGAAGATATATTGTTTTGATAGCAAATAAATTATCGCATGATACAAGATTCAATGAGAGAACTTCAGCATTGGGGTGAAGCAGGAATAAGGATGACCAATCTTTCCGATGAAGCATTCAATTCGAAGGAAGGTGAATTGACATTGTTAAGATATTGCTATTATCGTTTGATATGGCTCTCGTCAAAGTCTTTCGCCGAGAATCCTAATTATGAACATGACAAATTCGCTCAAGCAATACTTTCATCGGTATTCGGTCCATGTGTGACAAAAGAAGCTGTTGTCACACTATGCGAAATGTTGATGATTTCAGATTTTAGAGTATATATTAGTGGGTACTGTTTTGGCAATTGCTGGATGGCAAGTGATGTTGCAGGAACAATTGTATCTTTGCAAGGCAACCTTCAAGAAAATGACAGTTATCATTATCAGACGCTTTTGGATGCAGCGAGAAAAGATCAATTGAAAGAAAATGAAGCATCGCTAATAGAAACCATTAAAAAAGGTTGAACGCCAATCAAAGTAGCGACAATGGTGTACCTTGACATGAAACCCATATATGTATGAATGATAACACAACTCAAACGAAGCTTTCATTAAAGCAAAAACTCAATCTCGTTTTTGACGATAATCTGCGCACGCATGTGTGGCAGAATATGGTCGATTGGTTTATCATTGCCCTCATCATCGTCAGCACCGTGGAGGTGTTTCTCTCAACTTTTGAAGGGGTG
>JAZLGA010000106.1:0-11539 GCA_045616045.1 Bacteroidales bacterium
GGGACGGCTTTTAAGCGCCGGTGTTTGCTTGAATAATCGATTTTTTCGCTCCAATGTTCATAATCCATCAAGCCTTCTAAAAAATGATAGAAATCAGCGTAGTTTACGCCAATGCCGTTTGATGAGATGTATGGTGTGTCAACATACACGAAATCGAAGTGGTTTTCTATCGTACAAGCGTCTTGGTTTATTGACCGATTGTGCATTCCGTTAGAGAAAACCGCATTGTTGGCTTCCTTTACGAAAGCCTTGAAATGTTCCGCAAAAGGTGTGTCCCAAGTTGCTTTGTTGCCAAAACTTCTTTCGACTTCTTGTAATCTGATATACAGATTTTTGCGGTGGAAAAGATTGTATGGACGCTTGATGATGCAGGCTTGGAACAAAGCGAAATACAAGATTGCCTGTTGGTATTTGTTCTGAATAGACCTGATGTTTGTCACGACAAAATCAAGCCAACTGTTTTCTTCGTCTGTATAGTAAATGTCTGAGAACGTGTCTGCTATGAATGAAGGATATTGAATGTCGGAATGACGAGTCAGCACATACTGCACTACATCGTCTGAAACTTTTACCGTGTCATTTTCAACAAGTGCCCGCCCAATCATGGAGTTGAATGAAAGTATGTCATTGTAAGTGACGCATTTCCCTTCTTTTTTCATTTTATAGGCGATGCAGCCTGTTCCTCCAAAAGCATCCAGAACAGAATTGAAAGGTAGGTCTTTCACACATTCCCAAATCCAATCGACATACTTCAACTTGCTTCCCTGATAGCGTGTTGAGGGGAAGGTTGGTGTGATTTCTATGTCAAATGGATTCAGTTGTTCGAACATAATCAGATGCCTTTGAACTCGTCTTTTGTCATGATGGCTTAAATGATTGTTTCAACTAATTTGTTTGCCTCCACGCTTTCCTGACGGCCTTCTTTCATCCATTTCACGGTGAATTTCTGTTCGGCCACTTCCTGCTCACCGGCAATGATGACGATAGGTATGTTGCGTTGGTCGGCGTATTTCATCTGTTTCTGAATCTTGGCGGCATCGGGATAAATCTCGGCATTGATGCCGTGCTTGCGCACCTGATTCAAGTATTTCAGGCAGTATTTTTCTTCGTTCGGTCCGAAATTCAGGAAAATGGCCTTGGTGCTTTCCGACATGGTTTCGGGGAAGAGGTTGAGGCCTTCAAGTACATCGTAGATGCGGTCGGCACCGAAGCTGATGCCCACGCCCGACACATTCGGCAGGCCGAAAATGCCTGTCAGGTTGTCGTAGCGGCCACCGCCTGAGATGCTGCCCATCGGGAAATCATTGGCTTTTACTTCAAAGATGGCTCCTGTGTAATAGTTGAGGCCACGTGCAAGGGTCAAGTCAAGTTCTGTGTTAATGCTTAAATCAAAGTCGTCGATATAGCCAAACAGGGTCTCTATCTCCTTAATGCCTTTTTTCCCTATTTCGTTGTCAAGTATTTGTTTCAGTTGTTCTATCTTCGATTTTGTGTTGCCTTTCATAAAAAGTATAGGCTGAAGTTTGCTTATGGCGTTTTGGTCAAGACCTTTTTCGGCGAGTTCGGCGTTGACGGCTTCAATGCCAATTTTGTCCAACTTGTCGATGGCGATGGTGATGTCGACCAATGCATCCGATTTTCCAATGTATTCGGCGATGCCGGCTAAAATCTTGCGGTTGTTTATCTTGAGGGTCACGTTTATATGCAGGTCGTTGAACACGTCGTTAACGATTTGCACCAATTCAGCCTCATTCAGGAGGCTGTCGCTTCCAATCATGTCAACATCGCATTGGCAAAACTCACGGTAGCGTCCTTTTTGCGGACGGTCGGCGCGCCAAACAGGTTGGATTTGGTAACGTTTGAAAGGGAAAGCTATCTGTTCGCGGTGTTGTGTTACAAAACGTGCAAACGGCACGGTAAGGTCATAGCGGAGACCTTTTTCGCATATCTTGCCGGCTATCTTTTCCGACAAAAGAGGCTCTCCATTCTGTTCCACCCCCTGCATGAAGTCACCTGAATTGAGAATGCGAAACAGCAGCTTGTCGCCTTCTTCGCCGTATTTCCCCAACAAGGTTGATAGGTTCTCCATTGAAGGTGTTTCTATGGGTAGGAAACCATAGCGTTTGAATACTTTGCGGATAGTGTCAAAAATATAGTTGCGGCGTATCATGACATCTGGAAGAAAATCACGTGTGCCTTTGGGTATTGACGGTTTTTGTGCCATATTAACTCTTTCTTATTTTGACGCAAAAATACAAATAAAAATTGGTGAAAACACAAAAAGACCTCTTTTTTTGGCCAACGCAATGTTGTACATAAAGCATGTGAAAACAAAGAGACAATCCTTTTTGTTATATATCCTTGAGGCTTAATTGATTAATGTCATTTCAAATGAACATTCTTGTTTGAAGTGTTTTTTTTATAATTTTGCACACGCATTATGCCTTAAAACTTCGTTATATATGAGAAAATCTCTTTTTTCGTTCTTTGTAATATGTCTTTTTTTGTTTGACTTGCCGGCCCAAGATTTGAAAGTTAATATTAAGAGTGTTGACCCTGTGGCTGATTCTGTTGCTTTTGCAAATATGAGACATAGAATGGACTCTATTCGCAAATACAGGCCTACAGTGGGTCTTGTGTTGGGTGGAGGCGGTGCCCGTGGCATGGCTCACATTGGAGTCATAAAATATCTTGAAGAGATGGGTATTCCTGTAGATGTTGTTGGTGGCACCAGCATGGGCGGACTTGTCGGCGGGTTGTACGCAATGGGATATAATGGCAAAGACATTGATTCGCTTGTCCGTCAAATTGATTGGAATGTCATGATGTCAGACAAAGTGTCGAATGCCAGTCAGACATATAAGATACGTAAGGAAAAAGAACGCTATTTTGTTAGAATCCCTTTTGGAATGAATATCGACAAGGAAGCCGTAAAACAACGTCGTCAGTATCGAAAGATTCTTGATAAAGATGAAGTTCGGTCTGGTGATATTGGAAACGAAACAGTGACCAGATTAGGGTTCAAGATGCCTGATGGCTTGTTGTTTGGCTTCAACCTGCGTAACCTTTTCACCTCGGCTTCGGTGGGCTTTCAAGACTCGATGTCGTTTGCAGACTTGCCTATCCCGTTTTATTGTGTGGCCACCGATATGGTCCAAATAGCATCCAAAAACTGGACTTCCGGCAATATAGTCAATGCCTTGCGCTCAACTATGGCCATTCCGCTTTATTTCAGACCTGTCCGGATTGATGGCATGATATTGTCGGATGGCGGAACTCGCAACAACTTTCCTGTTGATATTGCAAAACAGATGGGAGCCGATATTGTCATAGGTTCGGAGATGCCTTTCGACAGGAAAAGTGAAGACCTGAACTCCTTTGCCAGCCTCATTATGCAAAACATAACGTTGATGACTTCAGATGCACCAATGGCAAATAGGGAGATGACAGACGTGCTTTTGCAGCACCAGTTGAAAGGGTATAGCACACTTTCGTTCGATTCTGTATCGATAGCCAATATCATACAAGCTGGCTATGATATGGCAAAGCAGCATCATGACGAGTTGGCTGAAATAGCCGAAAAAGTGCGCAATAAGGCTGTGCCAGAGCATAAGGACTCGCCAGTGAACATCGCCAACAAAAAAATCAAGGTGGATGAAGTTGTGTTTAATGGTATTGATGAGAATGAAAAACATTATTTGTTAAAGAATAAATTCCTGCTTGAAGATGGCATGTATGACCGCAAAACCATTGAGAACGTGCTGTCGAAGCTTTATGGGACACAGGCGTTTGTGTCGGTGACGTATAGCCTGCAGGGAAAAGAGGAACCATATACGCTTGTTTTTGACTGTGTAAAGGGCAATCCGAGTGTTTTGGAGGCTGGTGTGCATGTTGACAATGATGAGATGGTGTATGTGGGGATGTATGTCGGTCTTTGGACTCGCAAAATAAGCGGTTTTAGGGTGGCTGGCGAACTGAAGTTGGGTAACTGTAGCTTGTTGTCGCTTGACGCTTCATACAAACCTTTGCGTAATCTTCCTACTGTAGGTGTCAAAGTGAAGGCCAACTATGAGCGCTTTTCATATTATTACAACACTTACAAAACGAAACAGGAACACTCATTGGTGCAGTTCTCAAATCTAAATGCCAATGTTGACCTTTATGTGGAAGACCTGCGGTTTACATTCTGCAACATTAGGGGAGGCTTGAATTTGGATATGGAACCTTATGAAAACTATATTGATTCGCGTCTGGTTTGGAAAGGGTGGGATTGGCGAAGCCATTGGCTTTCGGTTTATGCGTCTTTCATTTACGATAGTTATAATGATGGCTATTTCCCATCCGAAGGCATGAGGCTTGCGCTTCGAGGGCGCTATGTGTTTTCGGGGTATTCCATCTTTGTTAAGGACCAAGGTGCGGAAATTGGCGAATATTCATCCGGCAAGGTCGAGCCATACGCTGTGACAACTGCTTCTGTAGCGGGAGTGATACCAATAGGTAAAAGTTTTGCCTTGATTCCTGAACTTGACTTTGGTTGGCAGTCGACTAACGAAGGCCACATGAACATAATGCACACCGTAACAGCTGGAGGTATTCTGGAAGAACGCTATATGGAAAGTCAAATGTCTTTTGTGGGTATAGGCAGGGGCTTCCTTGCCATGTCGAACTTTTCGCTTATAGGGAAACTGGACCTGCGTTATAGGATTAATCGCAAGAATTACCTTACACTAAAATCCGGTTTTTTGGTTGATGCTGAAAGATTCGCAACTCCTGACGAAAAGGGTTCTACAATTTTGTTTAAAAATCCGGAGTTTATGCTATATACGGCAGCATTGGAGTATGGGCTTAAGACTTTGATAGGGCCGTTGATAGTTGGCGTTAAATGGTGTGACGCACCAAAAAAATATTCAAACCCTCTGCCAAGGTTTGGTCTTTACGTGTCATTTGGATTTGACTTTTGAGAAAATGATTTAGGTTGGCCAAAATGCTATTTTGTTTAGGCGTTTTTTTTGGGGTGTGGTTTTTCTTGTTTTCCTATGACAGCCTTTTTTGCCATTATTGTCATGCTTAGGCCTCTTGCCACCATGAAGAGCAGGAAAGCAGCCCAGAGGCCGTAGTTGTCATATCGTGGCATAAGAACCAAAGTTGCCGGCAGAAACACTATTGTTGATGATATTATCATTGTGTTGCGTATGTCGCGTGCTGCAGTGGCACCAATGTATATGCCGTCCCAGATGAATGCAGCAAATGTGATTATGGGTATTATGGTCGCAATTATGTGGTAAGGCCTGGTTTTTTCAATGATGTCGGGCTGGTCGGAGATGAATCTGACAAATGTGTCGGGGAATATGGCATATAGCAGAGTGAAGGGCAAACAAAGTGAAAACCCCCATGTCATAAGCATTTTCACAACCCGTTTCAGACTGTCCTTGTCGGCAGCACCAACAAATCGTCCCACCAAAGCCTCGCCTGCATAGGCAAAACCGTCTGTGAAATAGGAAAAGATGTAGAAAAACTGCATTATGATCATATTGACAGCCAGAGTGTCGTCGCCCAGTTTGGCCGACTGGTTGGTGAAGAATGCTATGCTGAGAACCAATAGTATGCTGCGTATCATAAAGTCGGTGTTGACCTTGAAAAATCGTTTGATTTTGTCGGGTTGTAGCAGTGCAGTCTTGTCGGGAGATTTAATGTGATTACGATATTTTGTGAACATAAATGCCACAGAAAGCAGCAAACCGCTGTATTGCGCTATCACAGTGCCGAGAGCAACGCCTTTGACACCCATTCCAAAGCGGTTCACAAGAACAACACTCATCGCAATGTTCACCACATTGATGACAATGGAAATAATCATAGGTGTTGTGGTGTCCTGCAAGCCAATGAACCATCCGTTGAGGGCATAGAGGCACAACACTGCAGGTGCGGCCCAAATGCGTACATGGAAATATTGGCTGGCTAGTCCCAGTACTTCGTCGCTACCGTTGAGTAGTTTCATGCTTAGCCATTCTATTGGCACTTGAAGCGAAAGCACTATTGCTATGGCGGCAAAAGCAATGCACAGCGACCTGTAAAGCGAATATGTTATCTCAATGCTATCATTGGCGCCATAAGACTGAGCTGTGAAACCAGTAGTTCCGGCACGCATGAAACTGAAAACAGAATACATAACACTGAAAATGGTACCTCCAAGACCTATTGCACCTATATATGATGCGGAACTCAAATGCCCCATAAGCATCATGTCAACAAGCCCAAGCAATGGTACTGTTATGTTGCTTACTATGTTGGGTATAGCCAACTTGAGGATTGAGCAGTTGAGATTCTCGTTGTGCATACTATTCGTTATTAAATTGCAAAGGTATGTTTTTTTTCGCTGTATTTATAAATTTGATAGCCGCATTGTGTTATACTTTTTGTGCTTGAAGAGAAATAAAAAATATGAAGTGTGGCTCGCTATGCCAAAAAACAATACCTTTGTGTCCTTAAATATGGCATGAGTGTCGTTTCAAGGGCTTTTTTATGACATTCATCTATTGTTTAAGAGTCCACTTTAAAGATTTTGAAATGAAAAAAATAACATTTTCACTTTTTGTGTTTGCTCTTATGGCGTTGACTGGTTGTGACAATATGACCAAGACGTCCCAGACAGGTTTTGGCCAATATGACCTTGCTGTTCTTGACAAAGGACAGATAAACTTCTATTCGGCCAAAACAGGTAATCTAACTCCATACACAGGCGAAACTGATAGTGTGGTGAGTGCCACTTATGCCAAAAACGATCTTTATTACACCGTTTCGTTATGTGATAGTGTTGTTCTCAAAAGGCTCAAACTATCAGATGCCAATTCAAAACCTGAGAAATTGGCTTTTTTGAACCTTACTTTGGATGAGTGTGTAGGTGTTGCAGGATTTCCCATCGACAATATGTTTGCCAGTGCTGACGAGACCGTGATAGCAATTGAGAGTGATATGGTGTATATGTTCAACGCCTATTCAAATGTTACACTTTATGACATCAGTACAGGAACAGTAAAAAAGGAAAAATCTTTTTCGTTTGATCCCGAAACCGGCGAGTCTGAGTATTTTGAATATGATTTTAATGCGAAAGAGGTTTCCGACTTCGGTTCGATGTTCAGCGATGACGAGCAAGGCTCGCTCTGGTATAATAATAGTGAAAAAGACGAGAGAATTTGCATAAGCGACAAGATAAATTATGCTGAAACATTTGGTGTTAGCCAGGAAGAGATTGCCGAAGAGGTGTTTTTCTCAGAACCTCTGCGCATGTCTCCAGACCGACAGCATGTCTTGTTTCGGACAGTGTTGCCTTGGGGCGACTATGGCTTGGGTTCGTATTGTGTTGCCACTTTGGATGGCAAACAGCAGAATAACTTGCATTCCGATATTTTCAACAAGACTCCTGATTGGCTTAGTGACGGCTCGTTGGTTTATATCCATGATCTTGAAAATGTGAATATAGATGACCAGACAGCTGAACTTATGATTATGAAGTCTGACGGCACTACTGAGAGGATTAGTTCCTCGACCAACTATGTTGTCAAGCCTTATTGAATAACAAACGAACAACCGCCCGCTTGAAGCCAAGCGGGCGGTTGCTCGTTTGTGGATTTTTAATAATTATTCGGCTTTAGAAGGGTAAGTCAATCCCATGTTGTATAGGATGAAAGAGTAGATGTCGGCTTGTTCTTCAAGCACTTTGGAAATGGGCTTGCCTCCACCGTGTCCAGCTTTCGTGTCAATGCGGATGATTTTTGGCTCGTCGCCAGTCTGTGCAGTCTGCAATGTAGCAGCATACTTGAACGAGTGTGCAGGTACAACACGGTCGTCGTGGTCGGCTGTGGTGACCATGATGGCGGGATAATGCACATCAACTCCGCTCTTGATGGTGTGCAACGGCGAGTAGGCATACAAAGCCTTGAACATGGTCTCGTCGTCCTCGCTGGTGCCATAGTCACTGGCCCAGTTCCAACCGATGGTGAAGAGATGATAACGAAGCATGTCCATCACACCTACTTGTGGCACGGCTACCGCAAACAGGTCAGGACGTTGGTTGACTACAGCTCCAACAAGCAAACCACCGTTTGAACCACCGTTTAAGGACAAATATTTGGATGAAGTGAAACCATTGTTGATGAGGTATTCGGCACATGCTATGCAGTCGTCGAAAACGTTTTGTTTCTGCAACTTGGTGCCGGCAAGATGCCATTCCTCGCCATATTCGTTGCCGCCTCTCAAGTTCATTTGGGCGTAGATGCCTCCATTCTCGATGAAAGGCAGCCTTGAAATGCTGAAGCTTGGATTGAGGGTGATGTTGAAACCGCCATAGCCATAGAGAAGGGTGGGGCTGTTGCCGTTTTTCTCCAATCCTTTCTTGTATGTCAGGAACATTGGTACTTTGGTGCCATCTTTTGAAGTGACGAAAACTTGTTCGGTAACGTAGTCTTCAGACTTGAAGTCGATGGCTGGAGCGCGGAACACTTCAGAGGTGTTGTTGTCGATGTCGTATTTGTAAATTGTGGTGGGGAAGGTGAACGAGGTGAATGCGTAGAACACTTCTGGCTCTTCATAGCGGCTGCTGAAGCCTACCGAACCGTAGGTGGGCAAGGTTATCTCGTTGAGTTGCTCTCCGTCCATAGTATAGACGTATGCATGGTTGGCGGCATCTTTGTCGTAGGTGACAATCATCTTGCCTTTTGCCAGATTGATGCCGGAAATGACATTATCGCTTTCGGGAATGACATCAACCCAATTCTCCATCTGCGGGACCTTGGCCGACACGCGGCAGATGCGGCCTTTTGGGGTGCCGAAGTTGGTGAAGATGTATAATGTGCCGTCGATGACATCTATTGGATTGTACTGATAGTCCATGTCGTCGGCAATCTGTACGAACTTGCCGTTCGGGTCTTCCATGTCCCTGATCCACAGTGTGCTGCCCGCACCTTGACCGCTCTCGTAGAGGAACATATAATGCTCGTCTTTGGTAAGGTCCACTTGATGGAAATAGCGCGGTTGCGCAGAGTTCTCATAGAAAAGTTGGTCTTCGTCTTGCGAGGTGCCGAGCTTGTGGTAGTATATCTTGTGGTTCTCGTTCACGTTGCTGAACTCTTTGCCTTCTTCCGGACGGTCGTAGGCAGCGTAGAAGAAGCCGTCTTTGTACCACGATGCACTGGTGAACTTGGCCCATTCGATGTGGTCGTTGAGGAGATCGAGGGTTGTCATGTCTTTCACGTATATCTCAACCCAGTCGGAGCCGCTGCGTTGAATGGTGTAGGCCATATAGTTGCCGTCTTTTGAGAAACTTATGTCGCCAAGTGATACGGTGCCATCGTCTGACAGTTTGTTGGGGTCCAAGAGTATGCTAGGCTCACCGTCGAGGGTCTCCTGCATATAGATGACGCTCTGGTTTTGTAAACCGTCGTTCTTTGAATAGACGTAACGGCCATGCTTTTTCGAGGGCATGCTGTAACGCTCATAGTTGACGAGTTGTGTCAGCCTGTCCTTGATGGCATTGCGGAAAGGAATGTGGCTCAAGTAGTCGTTGGTTACCTC
This sequence comes from Bacteroidales bacterium, assembly GCA_045616045.1. Classification (GTDB taxonomy): domain Bacteria; phylum Bacteroidota; class Bacteroidia; order Bacteroidales; family F082; genus Limimorpha. Next base: position 9,571 of record JAZLGA010000106.1, read on the forward strand.
GGACTGAGCCTTGACCCAAGCGGCGGTCTCGGCAGAGGTGTCGTTCTCGAGCCAGCGGTAAGGGTCGGCGACCTTTGTCCCGAAATAGTCGTCAACAACGGTGGTGTCTTTTCTCGTCTCGGGATAAGACTCCACAGAATAGCGTTCAGGCTGCTGTTGCTGGTTGCAGCCAAACAGGGTGATGATGCTTCCCATGATTAATAAGGTGTTTTTTTTCATTATTTGTTGATTTGGAAATTAAGATACCCGGTTAAAAAATCGGGGCAAAGGTAAGATAATTTTGGGGAATGGTTGCGAGGCACGTGCTATTTTCAAGACACTATGGCGTTTTGCTTGTTTTTCAGCTCGCTTTTCTCCAGTTCGCCGAACGTTATTTTGCCAAGTTCCCAAACAAAAACTTGCCAAGTTCCCAAATAAAAATCGGCCAAGTTCCCAAACAAAAATCGGCCAAGTTCCCAAATGAAGAAAAATAATTTGTGTAATTGATTGATTTGTATTATCTTTGCAGCGTAATAATAAATACTCATCATGAGTGCTTACAGACCACGAATTGCCGACCAAATGTTGGCTGCAAGATTAAGGAGAAAAGGTGCCATATTGATAGAAGGCCCCAAGTGGTGCGGTAAAACCACCACTGCCGAACAGCAAGCAGCGAGTGTTTTGTATATGGCTGACCCCATGCGTAAACAACAGAATCTCCAAGCTGCCAAAATCAATGTGCAGCAACTGCTTGCCGGCGATACACCTAGGCTTATCGACGAATGGCAAATTGCGCCTTCACTTTGGGATAGCGTGAGGTTTGAAGTGGATCATAGAAAAGGGTGGGGCCATTTTATCCTTACAGGAAGCAGTGTCCCGCCATCGACCGATGAAATATTTCATTCAGGCACAGGCCGTTTTGCAAAATTGAAGATGCGCACAATGTCGCTGTTTGAGTCAGGTGATTCTACGGGGACGGTAAGTTTGTCGGAATTGTTTGACGAAGAAAGAAAGCCTGTTTCGGGGAACAGTCATATTGACATCAACCGATTGGCATATCTGATTTGCCGAGGCGGTTGGCCAGGTGCTTTGGATATGGACGAAACGGATTCGTTGGCTCAAGCCTTTGATTATTATGATGTTGTGTGCGACAGCGATATTTCGCGTGTTGATGATGTGCAGCGCGACCCGCAAAGAGTGCGCCTGCTTATGCGCTCGTATGCCCGTCACCAAGGGACGATGGCCACCATCGGCACTATCCTCGAAGATTTAAAAGCAAACGAGACAAGCAGCCTGTCAGATAATACTGTGTATGATTATATCAAGGCATTAAAGAAGATATTTGTCATTGAGGATATGACGGCGTGGAATCCCAACCTCAGAAGCAAAACTGCGATACGTACGAGCGACAACCATTATTTTATAGATCCAAGCATAGCAACAACGGCATTGGGGGCAAGTCCTGGTGATTTGTTGAATGATTTGGAAACCATGGGACTGATGTTTGAAACACTTGCCGTCCGCGACCTTAGGGTGTATGCCGATGCTATGGACGGACAAGTGTACCATTATCGCGACAAGAAAGGTTTGGAATGTGATGCTGTCATTCATTTGAGAAATGGTTCTTACGGCCTAATAGAAATAAAATTAGGTGGCGACACTTTGATTGACGAAGGTGCAAAAGCACTCACCACTTTGGCCGCAGATATAGACACAACTCGCATGAAATCCCCGTCGTTTATGATGGTTCTGACAGGAATAGGCGATTTTGCCTATCAGAGGGACGATGGTGTTTTTGTGGTGCCTGTGGGATGCTTGAAGGGTTGATTAACGGTAAATAGTTAGATAGAAATTATTGCTGTCCGATAAAACTTGAACCTTTGCGTATACACGCATGAGTACCAAAAAAGGGAAAGGACTTTTGGCCTTTCCCGAAAGGTTTGTAACTTTGTGTGACCAAACAACAAATTTCAAACCGATGGACAAAGGT
>JAZLGA010000107.1:0-37835 GCA_045616045.1 Bacteroidales bacterium
GTTTTTACGGTTTCACAGCACAAAAATAGGTGAAATTATTGAGAAATGCAAGTCGTTGCTAAGTTATTTATTAACAACGGCTTGTCATTTCTCAACAACCAAAAATCAAGAATAATCTGCGGAATTAAGGTATTAATAGAAATACCGTTCCTTGCAATTAACTTAACACCAAAAAGCATTATGACTTTCGGGGTTAAGCAAACACAGTCTGTCTGTCACTATGAAGTGAAAATGCGCTATTTCACACTGAATCTAACAAGATGTTGCCGTTCGGCCTACCTCAATGTGGAAAGTGGGTAATCAACCAGCCGTTGACTCAAGTGTTCATAGAGTAACCATGAAAGCCACATTTGCCGATTAGGTCTGTGTTCCGCTATAAATTGACAACTCAAACTCTTATTTTTACTATCCATTATACAAGATGTGTGATACCGTCATGACATTCGTCAGAATCTTGCACATTAGCAAAAAAAACAAAAAAGGAAATTAAAGGAGCGAAGATTCTTTCATATTTTTTTAATTTTCATTTTTTATGCATATATAAACAAAACAAAGCCAACGACAAATTAAAAAAATGAAATCAAATTAATACATTGGTTTTTAGTTGTTTAAGATGTCATTAAAGACAAAAGCACTTTGTTTGAATTTAGATAGGTTTGTTTTAACAACTATTTTTTAGATTATTTATTGACCTTTTGGAAAACATACCTATCTTTGCCAAATTGAAATTTATAACTAAAAGACAATATAAAAATAGTAATAAATTTTTGTAAATCAATTAATAACAGTAAATTATGAAAAAAATTCTACTAACAGTTGTATTTTTTGCTATGGCATGTGTTGCTGTTAACGGACAGAACACAGCATACGCACAACTTAATGGTCAAACTCTCACTTTCAAGTATGGGACAATTCCCACTTCTGGCACCATTTATTCTGTTCCTCTCAACTCCACGTCCTATTCCGACTTGCCATGGTATGCCAATAGGGAAGATGTAACCAAAGTGGTTTTCGACCAGTCTTTCTCAAACGTTGATAACATCGTCTCTTTTTGCATGTGGTTTGCCAATATGAAAAACCTTACCCAAATACAAGGCATCCAAAACCTCAACACCTCGCATGCTATCAATATGATGTCAATGTTTGCATTTACTGCTCTTACATCGCTCGACCTGAGCAGTTTCGACACCCAAAATGTGGAGACCATGCAGGGCATGTTTGCCGGCAGCACAAAACTATACTCCTTAGACCTTAGCAACTTCAACACAGCCAACTTGACAAACACCTCTTATATGTTCTCTATGAACTATCTTGAGCCAATACTTACCACCATTGACATGTCGTCGTTCGACATGAGCAAAGTGACAACAACAGACGGAATGTTCCAGGGCAACAACATGTTGAAGACCATATATTGCAACAGCGACTGTTCTTCTTCGACAGTCCTCGCATCCTCAACCAACATGTTCAACGGCTGCACCCGCATCGTTGGAGGCAACGGCACCACCTACGACACATCACACATCGACGCTTCATACGCCCGTCCCGACATTGAAGGCACAAAAGGGTATTTCACAGGCCAAAGCCCTGAATACATTGAGACCCATTCCTTAAACACAGCTGTTTATCCCAACCCGATTAACGACTCCAATATGACAGTGGCTTGCGGCGAACAGGCCCGCGTGGCTGTTTATTCCACCGACGGCCGCTGCATCTACGACCGCAATGTTAACGACACCGCCGTCATCGATACCGACAACTGGCAAAGCGGCGCTTACATAGTGACTATAGAGACCAAGACCGAAACCAAAATACACAAAGTGGTGAAGTTGTAATTTGACACCACTTTTGTAAATACATTACGGTTACGATGTCGTAACCGTAATTTTTTTCTGCCGTGAAAAATATGCTACTTAATCAAAATATTTGTTGTTACTTTGTAATCTGAAAATTAGGATAACTATGGAACCCTAGGCAAATACAAAGTCCAGAAAAACAAATCATATTCAAAGTCTTGAAGAGCGATCTACTCCAAAAGAACGGCTACACACTGTGGAGGAGTTTATTGATAAACTGGAACAAGATGTTCTTGAAAGACTATGAAAAAATACATTGTTAGGATTCTCGACACTGTTTTTGACGACATTGATGATATTGCTGACTTCATAGTAAAAGATAGTACGAAGGAACATGCAGCCAAATACGCACGCGAATTACAGGCTGAAATAATGACATCAGGCTATCTTGCAGGCATAATCCCAGAAAGCAGGTATCACTATGTACGACAATATCATTCCATGGCAAGTAATTACACACCCGCAACAAACAATTTAACATAATATTCCACACCGAAGGCAATGTTGCAATCGTGTATAAGATATTAGCCTCAAAGTTGATTATCAGTTGATTATAAAAACGTATAAATATATGTAATAAGGTAAAGTAAACATAATGTATAAATAGGGCTTTTCGCTCTTGTTCACTCTTGGAAAATCTGGTAAATTTTACGACACGAGAATAAGTTAGCGGAGAGTTTGTGTTTTAAGGCGCAAACTATTTCGTGCTTATAGAGTCAAGGTTCACCAAAGCCTCCAAGATAATAAGCAAAAGAAAAGTTGGTGCCTTTCTTTATTGTTTGCGGGCAAGATGAAGCCAAGACTCAACAAACCATGGGCAAGCATCATCAATACACAAACGACGGTTTCCACATCGGGCAACTCATCAAGGCAGAGTTGTCGCGACAAGGGCGCAGCATCACTTGGCTGGAGGCGCAGGTAAACTATACACGTGAAAATATGTACAAACTATTCCAAAACACCTGGATAAACACCGAACTGCTCTTCCAAATCAACAAGGCAATGGCCTTCGACTTTTTCAAGGTATGTTCGGAACATTACCAAAAAGACGTGAACTGAAACTCCGATATTTTAGAAAAGCAAATTACATTTTTCGATAATATATGTGGCTTTAAAGTGCATATTTTCAATGAAAATATGCAGTAAAATAAAAACTTTCTTTTTATTAAACCAGCAACTCTTGATGAATAGCAAAACAACAGCAACTTTAAAATCCCGTAAGGATTGACTATCGGTAAAACACAAACAATCCTTTTCATCCCATAGGAATGTACCAAACTTAGATACTTAAATTACGGTTGCGTTGATTTATCGTTGACATAATTTTCTTTGTGATGACTCTGTAATCTTACCTCAAAATCCAGCCAAATCCATCGTCACCGTTGGAATGAGAAGCAAAGCCCCTATCACTATCAGGACAAGGATGAACTTCCAGATGAAACGCACCCATTTGTCCCACGGGATGCGAGCCACACCGAGGGCGGCCATAAGGACACCCGAAGTGGGAGTAATCATATTGGTGAAGCCGTCACCAAACTGGAACGCCATGACGGTAGCCTGACGCGAGATGCCAATCAAGTCGCTGAACGGTGCCATGATGGGCATGGTGATGGCAGCCTTGGCCGAACCTGACGGGATAACAACGTTGATGAGTGTCTGTATACCATACATTATCTCGACCGAGGCTATCTCGCCAAGGTTGCGCATGGAGCTCGATAACCCATAAAGTATGCTGTCGATGACGCCGCCGTCCTGCAAGATGATGACAATGCCTCCGGCGAGACCAACAACCACGGCAGCCGAGAGTATGTCGGCCATGCCTTCCAAAAACATTTTGGCTATCTCGCTTGCCGTCCTGCCTGCTGCAAGACCGCTGGCAATGCCAAGAGTGAGAAACAGCGAGGCAATCTCCATGATATACCAGTCGTAGCCAAGAACACCAACTATGAGATAATAGACGGTCAAAAAGAGCATCACCATTATGAAATAATGAACTGTCTTGCGCAATGTCACAAAACCCAATATGGCGAGCAAAGCCGCACCTATAGGTAGCAATGGCAGGGTAGAGGTGCTGTTGCCTATCTTTAGTGTGGTCATTGGATAAAGTACAGTAAACACAACCAACATGGCCAAGACTATCCCATAGACAAACCAAGCAGTGCGAGGCGTGATGCGCTCAACAGCCTCTTCACTGGAACCCGCCGACTTGCGCCAATACTCGTCGGCCTCATACATGATTGAACTCGTGGGGTTCTTCTTGACCTTGTGTGCATAAATCAGCACAAAGACAATGCCCACCACTGTCAATATAGCCCAACACACGGCACGATAGCCTATGCCAGTGAACAGCGGTATGCCAGCAATGCCCTGCGCTATGCCTATGGTGAACGGGTTGAGCATGGCACCTGAGAAACCAATGTGAGCCGCCACATAAACCATGCACAAACCAACAATGCTGTCGTAGCCCATCGAAATGGCCAAAGGTATGATTATCAGTGTAAAAGCTATGGTCTCTTCGCTCATGCCGAACACTGAGCCAAACAAACTGAACAGCAGCATGACAAGGATAATGACAATATTATTTACCCCAATCTTTGCCATCAACCTATTGTTTTCAAGACGTTTAGTAAACCTCAAAAAAGAGAAAATGCCCATATCAATGGCTCGGCTTTTGTTCATAATCCAGAACGCACCTCCGATGATTAGGATGAAGATGATGATGTCGCTCTGCTTGACAAAACCTTTGAAGAAAGCCGAAAACACCTGCCATGTCTGCGGCTCGGCATGGAACTCCTCAGCAACTTCGGCAGGAAGTTCTTCCTGGTAATAGAACTGCATGACCGTCTGTCCTTCAACCTGCTGCTCAACGTATTTTCCAGGTCTGATGAACCATGTCAAAGCGGCGGATATTGCTATTATGGCAAAGACAATTACAAAGGTATGCGGAACTTTATGTTTTTTCATTTTATGATAATTTGCAGATTGTTATGTGCTGATTAGACATAGGACGCATAACACAAATGTCGTTTCATGTTCTCTTGTCCATTATAGTCATCGTCATAGTCAATAGTAATAGTCAGTATTAACGGTTTAAAACAACATCAGGTCTGAAATATCATCCTCTGCGGGCATGAAACAGGTCAGAATGCCGAGTGTCTTGGCACTGTCGATGTGTTTCAGGCAGTCGTCCACAAACAAAGTTTCTGATGGATTAAGTTTATGATTATCAATAATATACTTAAAAATTGCTGGGTCTGGCTTTCGCATTCCAATTTCATGGGAGAAATAAACCTGTTCAAAAGCATCGTAACAACCATAGTGTTTCAATTCCTTGGTAAAATACTGGGCATTGACCTCGTCGCAGTTGCTGAGCAGGAAAAGGCGATATTTTCCTTTGATGGAGTTCAGGAAATCGACATGCTTTCGCGGAAAACTCACTATAAGCGTGTTCCATGCATCAAATATCTGGCTGTCGGTGATGTCACAACCAAGGGTTTTCCTTGTCTCGTAGCAGAAAGCAGAAGACGTAATCAGACCAGCCTCAAACAACTTTGTAAGTCCCGACTGGCACAGACGCGTATATCCGTCTGACGGGGCACCGAAGCTTTCCATCCTGCGGCTTATCATGTCCACATCAATAGTTAGAACCGGTCCGCAAAGGTCGAAGATTATGTTTTTGATCATTTTGAAGTATTTTTTAAGCGGTAAGCCATAGGCAAATTTTTGGGCTTTCAGCATTCAGCCGTCAGATATCAACATATTTCGCAGTGCAAAAATATGAATAATTTCCGATGTTAGATTCTATTTATTTTGCATAAATGACGATACACAACCCTAAATCTGCACGTGATTGGTGATTTATTTGTATATTTGCTGCGTTAATGCGATGCCAAAAGCATATAAACTTTCCTTGAATAATGACAGAAAGACAACTTGAAATAGAAAGTAAGATAAAACATCTTGGAAACGAAACACTTCCCAAAAATGCGAAATTAATGCTTTTCGGCTCACAGGCTCGCTATATAATTTGCCGTGTAAATCTGAAAGTGAACGAATGGATTCACCAAAAAGTAAGTTGATTCAAGGATATAACGAAAAAGAAAGGAGAGGACAATATGCAATGTGATTGGTGTGGAAAAGAAATAAGAGGAAATGAATACAGCAACGGTTTATTTTTTTAACGATATTGTTCTAAACGATGCCAAGCAGAGGCCGAAGGAAAAACAGCAAGTAACAGCAATTCTCCCGACATTGACAAAAGCGACAATTCCGGCTGTTTGATTTTTACCATCATCAAATGGATAATCATAATATTGATTGTATTGATTGTGATTTCGATTTTCGCCGAAAAATAGTTAGTTTTTTAACACAAACATAATAAAGTTATACCCAAAGCGGCTCTAATTTGAAGAACTGCTTTTTTTGCACTTTAATTCCTAAATCAAAAAATCATATAGCTTTCTGTAATAATGTAACCATCTCGGTGGTCACTTCAAACTCCGTCATCCTGTTAATTATCAATGCCCTGTTATCATCAATATGACCCGAAGAAATATCAAAAGCAATTGGAATGTCAAGTTTTCCGAAATGATCAATAACCATTTCTTCAATAGTGTAGTCGAATGGTATTGTATTGTCGTGCATCTTGGTCATGGCACCAACAACTATTCCGGCAAGACTATGAACCGTTTCGGATCGACTCATGGCAGTCAGCATCCGGTCAATATGATACAGATATTCATCCAAATCTTCAATGAACAGAATGTTGTCTTCCGTCTCAGGAAAAGAATTAGATCCTATCATGCTGTAAATCACCGAAAGGTTACCACCTACCAATTTCCCGCGGCACTTACCCAACCTATTCATTTTGTTTGGTATAACCTCATAATAAAGATCCTTTCCTGTCAAGGCCGAATAAAGTGAATCAAGTGACTCTGGTGTGTTATCGGGAAAATTAAGCGGCATGGTGGCGTGGATAGACTCAAAACCAGTGCGTTGCAATGTTCCGTGAAGCACAGTCACATCGCTGTAGCCTACAATCCACTTTGGCTTTTCAGCCATCTTACTGAAATCAAGCCTGTCGATGATGCGCAATGTGCCATAGCCACCACGGGCCATCAATATGGCATCTATTTCAGGGTCGTCGATATAGCGCTGCAGGGCAGAGGCACGGAAATCGTCATCACCGGCAAACTGGTGGTGCGCAGCAAAAAGGCTATCGTCGAAGACTGGTTCAAACCCTTTTTCTTTCAGCCATTCAAGTGCAAGTTTTATCTCTTCAAGACTAACTTTTCGTGCTGGAGCGGCAATAGCCACTTTGGAGCCTGATTTTAGATATGGTATTCTTTTCATTTTCATTTTTATTTAGCTATAAGCCTGGTTTTTCGGCTCTATTTTATCATTGTCAATAATCATAGTTTCTACCTCTCATCTCCCTTTAACTTCAATTCTTACTCACTCCACAATCCTTTCTTCCGTCACAATCTCATCCTTATTCAACTGACTGTCATCATATTTTGTTTCAGCACCATTGTTATATGTTATCTGCATAAACAACTCACCAGATTCGAAATATTTTTTCCAAACACCATTTTTTAATCCATTGGTATATTCCTGAATTTCACGGACATTGCCATTTTCGTAATATAATATGTGTTCACCATTGGGACTTCCTGCTGCATACGAACCTTTTGAGGCAGTTTTTCCGTTAGTGAATTTTGAAATCCACAAACCCTCTTTTTTATCGTTGCGATATTCGCCTTCCGTTATGCGGTCACCTACATTTTCAATCCACTTTCCCGTTCGCATCCCAAATTTATAACTTCCTGATATTATTATATTTCCATTAATATCGTACTCGGTATAAACACCTTCAGTTAAACCACTCAGGTAACTTTCCTCACGCATTATATTGCCGTTTTGGTAATACCATTTCCAAACTCCATTTTCCTTGCCTTTTAGATAAAAGCCAGTCTGTTCAAGGTTGCCGTCAGGATAATAGTATTTCCAATTACCCGATTTAAGACCGTCTTTGTAAATTCCTTCCGACTTAAGTGTACTGTCGGCATAGTATTCTTTCCATTCACCTATTCGTTTTCCATCAGTGTCGACAATGCCATGTCCAACAGTTTTTCCGTTATTGTAAACAGTAGAACTAACCACATTTCCATTCTGGTCATACTCACGCCAAAGGCCTTCAGCAACTCCAGCCCTAAAAGTAGCCTCACGCTTTATGGTGCCATTGGAATAATATTCATACCTTGTTTCAATGGGAACAGTTTCATTTTCAACTATTTGTTCAACATCATTCACAAATTTGGCAATTTTCTTGAGGTTTCCTCTTTCGTCATACTCTTTATACCAGCCATTGCGTAAGCCATGATTGTAATAAATTACAGATTTAAGACTCCAGTCGTCAAAAAAAGTCTTCCAATAACCATGTTTTTTTCCTGCCCCGTCAAAACGGTTTATGTTTTCTTGCTGTTTTACATAGCCACTTTTGTATAACAAAAGAGTGGTCAAAACACCATTTGTGTCATATATCGGCGAAAAACCTTCCTCATAGCCGTTTTTGTAAGTTGTCAGTTGTAAAATGTTGCCTTTTTTGTCCAACCTGCGACCTAAACCTGACTTGATGTCATTTTCAAAAGGCTCTTCAACAATTTCATTTTCCTTATAGGTGATTCTGCTACCATTTTTTTTCCCTTCAGTGTAGTTTACAAGCATAATCGTATCGCCAACATCTGAATAAAAACACCACAAACCATCCAGCATAAAATCAACTCTATTACCTTCGGACTTGAGTTGTCCATTATCGAAATAAGTCTTCCAATAACCGTCAGGCCTGCCGTCACGAAGAATACCTTCGCTCGAAACGTTTCCGTTGGGATAATAGAAAACCTTGTTTTCTTGTTGAGCAAACAAACTTGCTTCAAGAAAACACAATAAAGCAACAAGAGCCTTAAAGGCAATATCTTTTTTGTAATGTTTCATGTTTGTTTTTGCTGTAAAGCTGTTTGCAAAATTAGAAAAATTTCTCCAGCGTTTTTCAACAATCCATCATTCAATCATTGATTTGTTTTATTAAATTTTTAAAAAAAAATGGTGATAAAATTCTGTTGAAATGATGAAAACTTTTTTTTGAGAAATCTTTGTTTTTTTGGTCAAAATGACAGTTTTTTTGGAATCATTTTTTTTATTTTCTAATTATCATGGAGATATATGTTTTTTCAAATTTTGTAAAAATAACTGTCGAATATCGTAAGTTAATCCAAAAAAATAAAATTGGTATGTTGAATAATTAGTTTTTGCTGTTGAAATTTTTGGTTAGTTTGTGGAAAAAAAACATTTCATTTTATTTATCAACACCTAAAATTAAACTTATCAACATTATTGTTGTTGATAAAAATTTTATTTGTATATAATTAATTTTCAGATTATTATAAATAAGGGTGTAATTTATTTTATAGCATATAACTTGTTAATAATAAATGACAAATGGAGTTATTTCGGTACATAAAAAATTGTTATCTTTGCGAAATAATTATCAACACCTGTAAAATGAAAAGAATAATTCCTATAGCATCAGACCATGGTGGTTATGAAATGAAACAATATATAATAGGTAAGTTGAAGGAAAATGGCTATGAGGTGCGAGATTTTGGCACCAATGGTAGTGATAGCGTCGATTATCCTGACATGATACATCCTTTGGCCAAAGCCATTGCTGAAGGCGAATATGAGTTGGGCATTATATTGTGTGGTAGCGGCAATGGAGCACAGATGTCGGCAAACAAACATCATGGTGTTCGTGCGGCTCTATGTTGGAATGTAGAGTTGGCAAAACTGGCGCGCCAGCACAACGATGCCAACATAATTTCCTTGCCAGGCCGCTTTGTCAGCAACGAGCTTGCTTGGGAAATGGTGACAGTTTTTCTGAACTCACCATTTGAAGGTGGACGTCACCAACGCAGGATTGAAAAAATTGAAGATGCAAAATGGATAAAAGGGAACAACTGAATATTGCTTGCGAGGTTGCATTTGACGACGAGCCGTGGCTTAAGACAAATTATGCCACTGGTTGCTATCAGCAAAGGCTAAATGAGAGCCTCGACAACTATCGCAACCTTGACTTGGAAAAAAACCGAGCCACACAAGTCAGGAGCAAATCGCTATATAATCTTGAAAAACTTCTAATAGATTTCGAAAAAACTTATACCACCAATGGTGGAACTGTTTTGTGGGCAAAAGACGCGGCCGACGCCCGACAACAGATAGACGACATATTGAAAAAGAATCAAGTTTCCGAAGTGCTTAGGTGTTATTCCGACGAACTTGACGAAATAAACATTGACCAGTTTCTCAAACAGAAAAACATTATAGTCAACGACACCAATGTAGGTGATTTTATTCTTAAAACAGGTGGCAAGAAGCAGTTTCATCCTAAAATGCCAACGATTAACCTATCGAATGAGGAAATAAACGAAATACTTACAAGGAAGTTCAGACTTAAGGCCAACAGCACGTTGAAACAGATGGTGAACTTTTCGCGCTTCAAGGTCAACGAAGCAATTACAAGGTCGAAAGTTCTGATAAGTGGTGCCGATTTTCTTATATCTGAAGAAGGGGGAGTGGCACTTGTTGAAGACGAGGGCAACATAAACAAGTCATTGTCGAATGTTGACATACATATAGTAGTAGCAGGTTTTGACCGTATGGTACCTTCGCTGAACGACTTGAACATTCTTCTTCCACTTTATTCCATGTATTCGACAGGAAAAAACATGGCTGTCTGCAACAACATTTTGTTTGGCAACAAGTCAGGGTCGAATAATTGCAATTCGTTTGTCATCATTCTTGACAATGGCCGTTCCGATGTGTTGAAATACGAAAAGCAACGTACCATCCTTTCTTGTATTCATTGTGGGGCTTGCATAAGTGTGTGCCCAATCTATAAAAACATAGGTAGTCCAGCATATAACACGTCTTACATAGGTCCTCACGGGTCGGTGTTGACACCCTTGATGAAAGGCATGAAAAACTTCTCGCACCTCACAACATTGTGTGCCATGTGCGGGCAGTGCAGCAAGATTTGTCCAGTGAATATTCCCATTGACAATCTCATAATGCTCAACAGACTCGAAATGATTGAGACCCAAAACAACGACTCGAAACTTAACTTGTTCTTCAGGATGATGATCAAGACATACAAGTCGCGCAAACTAATGAATTTTTCTTCCAAGGTAAAAAATTTCACCATGAAGAATATTATATCAGATAACTATGGCAAAAGAAAGAAAATGCCTGAATTTGCACCGAAAACATTCAGCAAAATGTGGCAGGATATGAATATTGGCAGCAATCAAATATGAACTTTATGAAAAAAAAACTGTTTTTACTCTTAAGCACTATACTCGCTATATGTGAAGTTCCTAAAGCCCAACAACAACACAATATGCATTATTCAGGATGCGACTTCACAATCTGTTCGCTGGTTCAATATTCTTTCTGGCTTTTTATTGACGATGTTCTGCAAAACGACCAGCCGGTTAATTCGGTTAGCATACATGGATTGCCAAAAGGTGACCACTATGTGCGAGTTGAAATTGACAACATGAAGCACAATTCGGTAGGACAATACATTAGCTTTGCAAAAACCAACACATATTTTTCCATAACACAGAAAAATGGTTTTTACGGATTTTCCACATACAATTCACCTATCTATCCTGAAATAATCATTAGCTATCCTGAAAACAATCCTCAATTTCTGCCGCCTATAACGGTAGCAATTGAACATAGTGAGTTTGAATCGGCAATTGAGATATTGCGCAATGAGAGCTACGACAACACTCGTCTGAACATAGCAAACCAAATTGTTGATAAAAATATGCTTACCGTTGAGCAGATAAGGCAGATATGTTTGCTTTTCGCATTCGAAAACAACAAACTCGATTTCGCTAAAAACGCATATAAATCGTGCGTTGACATAAACAACTATTATAAACTCAATGATGTTTTCAAATTTGATTCAGACAAGAATCAACTGAACGAATTTATTAGACAACATTAGAATAAGATATAAATCATTAGACAATAAATTTATTGAGAAAGTGGTGTCGTGAGGCTTTTTGAAAACTGATGTAAACATTTTGGCATTGGGCATTTTGACAATGAATATGTTGGTCGAAAATTTGGAAAACGTCAACGGTGCGCCTACAGAGGCTGACCGTATCAAGAAACTATTTTATGATTAATACGAGGCTGCTGGAAAAATTGTCAGTTTCAATGCGGAACCTACTGATGAGGTTTCCAACGATAAGGCCTTTCAGGTGCTTGATAGAAATATGTCGGCAGGTTAAAAAAAAAGAATCAATGAAAGGATGATATAAGGTATATATCTTACTGATTGTCAATATATAAATGTTTATAAGAAAAAAAAACAAAAAATATCTTTATAAAATGCTTGTAAGTTCAAAAAAAGGTTGTACATTTGCAGTCGCAAAATAAAGCAAGTTCTTTGTGAAATTGGTCCGGTAGTTCAGTTGGTTAGAATGCCTGCCTGTCACGCAGGAGGTCGCGAGTTCGAGTCTCGTCCGGACCGCAAAAATCCGAGCAAACGCCCGGATTTTTGTTTTTATATGAGTTCCATAATAGTTCTATTTTTACGGTAGTTGTTTTATGCAACAAGAATCTTTATGCCTATGGCTATAAGGATAAGGCCACCGGCAATGCAAGCCATTTTTTGGTGCTTCGATCCGAAGATGTTTCCTATTTTATAGCCTGCTATCGAAAATATGAATGTTGATATGCCTATTGCTGTAATGGTCAACCAAATGTTAGTGTTAACACAAGCCATCGAGATGCCTGATACCATAGCGTCGATGCTTGTTGCTATTGCCAGAGTGAGCATAACGGCAAAACTTGTTGAATCGCTTGTGTTCTTCTCATCATTGTCGAACAAGACTTCACGTATCATATTGCATCCTATAAAAAACAACAGTCCGAATGCTATCCAAGAGGCATAACTTTCGATGAATTTGGTGAATTGTGCTGTGAGAAAGTATCCTATAAGTGGCATAAGGGCCTGAAAAAGTCCGAACCATATTCCACAGGCCAAGGCTTTCCTCCACTCGAAACGCGACGATGCCAACCCTTTTGAGATGGATACCGAAAAAGCGTCCATCGAAAGGCCTATTGATAAAATAAGTATTTCAATTATATCCATTGTGTTTCGGTGTTTTTATAAAGTGAATATTGCGTTCCATTTTATGCTGAAGTTGTCTATTGTCTTGTCAAGACTATATGGCCCGAAACGGTAAAACGCTCCTATTCCCAACTTTACCAACGGCACTGTAACTATTCCGTTTATCATCAGTCCGCTTTCAAAATAGCCTTTGTCTATGGTAGGTATTCCATTGTTTTTCTCGTTTTTGACGCATCCCCAGCCTATGTTGGCTGCTATGACGGGTTCGGGTTGAAACCACGACGAGTTGATGTGCCATAGTGTAGAGCCAAAGTTGTGTGCCCAAAAGAGTCCAACATACCTGTCGCAGTAGAATTCGTTGAATCTCATCGTGCTGAATGAGCCTGGTGAGTATATGCCAAATACCAAATGTGTGCCCAAAGGAACCATCATTTCTCCAATGGGAACGTCTCCAAAGGTCATTCCAGCCTGCAATAACGCAAAACTTACACCGATGTGTTTTGTATAGAAGTATTTGTGAGTCTGGAACAATAGCCGGTCGAAGTTGTGTTGACTGCCCCAAACGTTGGCAAACGAGTGTGAGTAGGAAAACCATATTATGGGCCATTTGGTGCCGAGAGACTGTAGCCCGAATGGCGTTGATGCAAACTTCTCCTTGTATGCAAAGCGTAAATTGAATTCTATCTCAGCATGTCTGTGCTTTTGGTATGAGATTGTGTCGCCAATCAAGTCATAAGCGGCAGAGTCGAGGTCATGGAAATATGACCTTTCACCGTATGTTAACGAGACAAAACCCTTCAATCCTTCAAAAATCCTTGACGAGACTTTTATCTTTCCTGCCATCTCTAATGCGGGGTATGGATCGAAAAAAGAGTAGCGGTAGTTCATTGGGTCTAAGACAAAATTATTTTCGCAGAATCGGTCAAAACTACCTGTTGCCACTTGTCTATTGTGGAACACAAGAGATATCTGTGTCTGCTTCTTTTTGTTTAGCAAGAAGTCGATATAGCCCTCATAGTTTATCATCTTGCTTTTGGTGTAGTATCCGAAAAAGCCTCCGACTTTCATCCATTTAAGCATCTTGTCGTTTGTCGATAAACCCAATCCGAAATACCAACCGTTTCTTCCAGAATATTTGATGAATTTGTTTAATTCAAGGTTGATGGGGCCAAGAGGGTAGGCACCATCGTTGGCAATAATGTTAAATGTGCGGTATGCCCTGTCAAGATTGATGACGTTTTTCGACACTGAATCCATAAAGAAATATGTGTTTTTGATGCGCTGTGTCAGCGAGTCGTTGCGGTAAGTGTCCCAAAAGGTCTCGTCTTGCTTTCCGGCGTTTTTCTCTATATCCACCTCTATTTCAGAGAATTCGTCCTTTCTTAGCTTTGGGTTGATTTTTATGTCGGTGATGTAACTTTTGCCTTTTGCCGCAAGAGGAAAAATTCCTCCTTTAATATTTACTGAGAATGACGGAAAGATCAAATTTGTGTTTAGTTGTTTGGGAAACCAATGCCCGTCTTTTTTTTCATACAGTTGTTGTATGTTGGCGGTGAAAACTCCTTTGTCATCGGAGTCGGGCGATGCTTTGACGTTTTGTATGGCCCAACCGTCGCTGTTGATGGTCATTAAGCCTTTCAGTCCGTCGAAGTTGGCTCCGCTTCGTTTGCGGAACGACACTACGAAAATACTGTCGCCTGATGGAGAAAGTTCGGCCGACTCTATTCTGAAATGGTATCTTTTTGTGCTTCGCTTGCTTATCGGGTTGACATACTTGGTGTCTATCAATTTTACTTCATCTTCATAAAAACTGATGCTTTGCATTTGCGACACAAGATATACGAACATTGGGTCTTTCATGCCCGAAAATCTGTTGCCTTTTATCTTTTGTGAATGGTGGTCGGGCGACAAAAACTTTTGTTCCGAAACGGTTTCCATCACAAGCAAGTCGTTTTTTTCAAGAATTCTTGTCAATTCTGAGTTTGCTATGATGGTATCGGGTCGCCTTATGCTGTCGATGTGATGCTCTGAACTGTCGATGGTGAAGACCATCTTGTCGTAAAGGGTATATGAGTATGAGTCCAATTTGTCGGGATTGTTGTCTTTTCGGTGTGCTAACACGCTGTCAATAAGCCGGTGTGCAGGGTTCTCGCCTGCGTTTATGACCACCTCGTTGAGGCTGTAAGAGGCAGGTGTAAGACTGACCTCTATATTGCTTTTGCTGGCCGATACCGTCTTTGTCTCAAAACCTACACACGAAAAAATAAGGTTGACTTCTTGATTTTTTATAGTGATGCTGAATTTCCCGTCAATGTCGGACGTTGTGCCGGAAAGACCGTCGTCGGTGATAATGTTTACGAACGCCAAGGATTGTCTGTTGTCGGCATTGGTGACGCGCCCCGACACTTTGAAGACGTTGTTTTGCGCAGGCATAGTCAAATGAAGTAGTGCTAATAGGACTACTATGATGTGAAAAGCCCGTCTTGTCATATTTGATTTGGTTATTTTGAAAATAATGTTCTGGCTAACAGTCTTTGTAGTGTTGTTTGACCGTTTGCCTATAAACTTCTATTCTTGTGTTTCTATAAGGTAAATGACCTCGTTGTCTCGTTTCATCTTATATTGCTCTCGCGCAACCTGTTCCATTAGTGCAGTATCGGTTTTAAGTTGTTCAAGCAATTCGGCGTTTTTTTTGTTCTCACTTTCATAGTACTCAACTTGAGTTTTCTTGTCTTTCAAAATGTTGTCCAGGCGACGCTGGTCTATAAAGTTGTATTCGTCAATAAACAGGAAGAATATAGCAAATATGAATGTCACATATACATATTTGTTGTTGAGCTTGCTCAGAATTTTTTTAAAGGTCATAGCCAATCACAATGTTTTAGACTACAAAAATACAAGTTTTGTTTTAAATACATGCTATTTGGCTTATTAAAATATAAAAAAAACATATCAAATATCCAATTGAATTTCAATAATTTGTATGAAAATGTTGATATTTTCATAATATGAACATTTTATTTTTTTTGGAGATATAAATAAAAGGTGTAAATTTGCCGTTGAAGCGAGCAGAAGCTGCTTATTATTGGAAACGAGTTTTTTTGATGCCAAAGTTGTATATAATAGCAGGTTGCAATGGAGCAGGTAAGACTACGGCTTCATATACTGTGTTGCCAGAGACGTTGGAAATAACGGAGTTTGTCAATGCTGATGAGATTGCCAAAGGTTTGTCTCCGCTAAATCCCGACAGTGCAAAATTGGCGGCAGGTCGTCTTATGATTGCGCGTATCAAGAAACTAATCTCCCAACAGTCAGATTTTGCCATAGAGACCACTCTTGCCTCGAAATCCTATCACGAGCTTGTAAAGCGAGCCAAGGAAGATGGCTATACTGTGGAATTGATTTATTTTTGGTTACAGAACCCTGAATTGGCATTGAAACGTGTTGCCGAGCGTGTGAAACACGGAGGTCATAATGTTGAAGAAACCATCATCAAACGC
Organism: Bacteroidales bacterium; assembly: GCA_045616045.1. GTDB lineage: Bacteria > Bacteroidota > Bacteroidia > Bacteroidales > F082 > Limimorpha. The sequence goes on from JAZLGA010000107.1 coordinate 16,563, forward strand.
CGATATACAGCAGGCATACGTAATCTTTTCAATCTTTATTGTCCTATTGTTGACCATTATATTTTCATAGACAACTCTTCAGCACCGAGCGAGGTTGTGGCCGAGGGCAATGGTGAGCGTATCACAGTTTATAACAATGCAAAATTAAAATTGATTCAAGAATATGACAACAGTAAAAGTTAATGCCAAAAAGCACGAAGTGTCAGACTCAACAAAAAAGTTGATGGTTGGGCTTGACATTTCGTTCCAACGACTTCTCTCGTACCGATGTCGTACTAATGGAACGTTTTGTTTTAGTGATGAGAAAGGACAAATTTTTACAATGAAAGCAAGAAAAGTGAGAGCAATGTTGGAAAAATAGTCAGTGCTTGCCTTAATTTGTCGGAAAAACCAAACGGTACTGCATTTTGAATGTGCCGTTTTTTTTGTTTTACTCCAGGTGGGTTCTATAAATTAATTTCCAGTGATTTTGAGTCGGCTTTCGAGCAGATTGCTGCGCAGAAAGATGGCGCATAGTGGGGCGTGCAACCGATTGATAAACAGTAAGATGCCGAAAAGTGGCCAAAAGCGAGGAAAAGAAATTTTAAATTTGTCATATCATTTGTATTTTATTTCGTTGAATTTATAGAACCCACCTATAAATAATGTCTGACAAAAATTTTAAAGGTTTTGGCCGTTTAATGATACAGTCCCAAAAAGTGTGTCTGAGCGCAGAGTCCAAAAAAGGGGTTTGGCCCGTTTAGGCCAATCCAAAAGTCTGTATCTTTAGGATGAAACTATAAAAACAGACTTTTGACGCACTGTTTGAAACATCACCAAACAAAAATATGAGTCTTCAAGCAATTGCATTATGATGAAATGACTTTGCGCTAATTATGATATGGTGTATAAAACAAAGCACAAATAGGGTTATTTGGTTGTTTATAATGGAGATGCTACAGATGTGTCCAAAAGTTCTAGTCCGGTTATGTCGGCATCGCCTGTATAATATAGGGATGAGGCTTCTGATAGCGTTCCGGTTATTGCACCTGCAACATTTGCCGATGCTGTTGATGCCGACATCTCAACGTATAGGTTTTGAGCAACAGTCTGTGCTATGTTCATCAGGCTTGCTGTCGTCAATTTTGCCTTAACTAATGGGGTTCCCGACTGATAGTTGACAAATCGCGAACTTTTGTTGAGTTCAATGTCAAGAATATCGGTAGGAGCGAGTGTTCCTGCAATGTGTGAAGAGTTGTTCGCTACAATGCTTGCCTTGTTGCAAGTAATGTTGCATCCTGACACTACTGACACGCCGTCAAGGGTGATGGTACAACTGTCGTTAACAGTAATGTCAAGTGCCTTGCACGATGAAGAGCCGACAAGTTTCATTATCAGCGAAGATGCCGAAAAATGTCCGTCAAATTTAGCTGTTGAGCCATAGTTGAGAGAGATTTCCTCTATTTTATTTGTATATACGACAGCCTTCATTGATGACCCAGCAGGTATTAGTGTCGATGAACTCAGACCAAGGTCGAGACGGCCGTTGTTGAGATTGGCGGAGATGCTTTCTTCAAGGCATTTTGAATATTGAAGTTCCGTGTGTGGGTTGTCAGAACTGATCACGGTTATTTCCCAAGACGCATTGGTAGCAATGGCTTTGACTTCATCTCCTTCAAATATGGTCTTCTCTGTAATGGTGAGGTCGTATTCTTTTGAGCAAGACCATAAGAGAGAAAAAAACGTTACAAAGATAGCAGACTTTAAAATTCTGTGACACCTACGCATATTTGAATTATTTTCCATAGTTTTATGTTCTTGTCATTCATGGTGATAGGGTTCGCCTTTTATTATTGTGAAAGCCCTGTAAAGTTGCTCGACAAAGACAAGTCTTGCCATCTGGTGTGAAAATGTCATTGGCGACAAGGATATTTTGTTGTTAGCCCTGTCATAAACCATGTTGTCGAAGCCGTATGGGCCGCCGATAACAAAAACCAGCCTTTTGCACCCTGAGAGCATGAACTTGTTGATTGATTCCGCAAATTGAGTTGAGTTTTGGCTTGCCCCCTTTTCGTCCAGCAAGAGAATGTTGTCGCCGCTTTGGAAGAAGTTTGTTATAAGTTCGGCTTCAGCTTTTTTCTGCTGTTCTTCAGTCAGTGTTTTCCTGTTTTTTATGTCGGGTATTACCTTGAGTTCAAAATTGGCATAGTGTTTCAATCGCTCCGTATATTTTTCTATGCCTTGTATCAAATATGCCTCGTCGGTCTTGCCTATCATTAGCAGAACTATCTTCATGATTATTTGTTAGGTTCAATTTCTTGATAGTGTAAAACCTCGAATTGGATCGGGTTTCCTGCTGAATAGTAATCCGCCTCGTTCAAGACCTTGTCAAAGGTGTAATATTGTACTAACACAAAATCGCGTTTGTCATTGATGAGTGCATACATGCGACTGTGGTCAATGTCATCGTCTTCTTCTGTTATAACATCGTATTCGCTGAGTTGTATTTTTTTTGTGAATGTTGTCATTTCTTTGGTGTTGCCGTCGTTGGTGGTTAATGTGAGTTTGTGCAAGTAGGGCGAGTTTTTAATCGAATCAATGCGTTTCTCGGACATGATGTTGTTAAGCAGGGCTTCGAAACGAAGGTCGCTGAATGATGACAGCATATTAAGGACTTTCAGAGTGTCAATGGGCAGTTCGGTGTTGTCAGCAAGACGTGTGAGTTTATATTTGTGTCGTCCGGTGTTGTCAATTCTGAATGAGTCGTTTGGGTTTTCGCCGAATTCAAGCATTACGGATTTGATGTCGGCCAAATTTTCGTGGAAAACGGTATGGTCGCGCCAGTCATCAGGGTTTGCCGAAAAGCGAGTTGAAATGAAGCCGTGAAAACCGGGGATGAAAACTATGAATGCATTGTCGGCCCCTTCACGCAGCATAAATGTTCCTCCATTGTCTTTTGTGGCATCGCCAACATAAAACACTTTAGTTTTTTTCTCGTGATAGAAGAGTTTGACTTTGTTGAAGATGTTGATGCGCGGTACGTTTTGGTAAATCTCTACCTTGGTGCTTTCGCCTGCCATGCGGGCTATGACATTGTCGTGGCTTGACACAGAGACAGGCATGCGAATGTGTATTTTGTAGAGTGTTTCCAGCAACTGGCTTATGACTTTTGGGTGAGCGGTATAGTCTTGGTTGAGGTTCCAAGTGTTGTCGCTGTTGCGCTCCAATAGGGTTTCGTGTTCGTGACGGTCGGCCAAATAAATTTTAGTGACAGATGCGGTGTCCCATACTGAGAAGTCGGCAGCCTCGCCCCTAATGGTGGTCAAATAGCGGTTGTTCCAAATTAAAACGGCTGCTATTACTGCGAGGATAACGGCAATGATAATGAAAATCTTGTTTTTTTTCATGTCTTAGATTATTTCTTTTTGGTGTAAAGGCTTTTGCGTATCAATGCAAGCGTGGTTCCTAATATGACAATTAGCGCTATAGGTATTATGGTGTTTATGAGTTGCCACTTGAGTCGTGACTGGTTTATTTTGGTTTGGTCAAGCAATCTGATTTTCAGTTCGCGTGAGCGTATGTTGACAATGCCCTCTCCGTCAACGAGGTAGCTCATTGCATTCATGATGAAGTCCTTGTTGCCGTAAGTGTTGCCTGTATATTGGTCATAACCAAGAGGCAGCGGCTCATGGCGTTTGATGTCTATCTGGTTGCGAATCATGTCGCCGTCGGCAACGACAATCATTGCTGTTGGTTCGCTTTCCTCGCGAAATTGCATCTCTTTGCTTTCGGCAATGTCTGCGGTGATGCGGTTTGAATAAAGTGAGTGGAAAGTGCCTTTCAGAAGATAGGCTGTGTTTTGCCCGCGTTGGGGGAACATTCTTTTGTCGGGAGTCTGCTTGAGCATTGCAAGTGTGATGAAAGTGGGAACGCCCGATACTTTGGTGTAGTCAGATGTTTTGAGTAATGGTATCTGGTTGACACTTGTCACTGTGCTTGTTGCATCAAGAGAACTTACAAAATCGGCTTTTATTGGGTTCACGCTTCTTACAATGGGATTGTCGGAGGCGGCTTGCAGTAGAGGGAAGTAGAACCATCTGTAAAACTCAAGTTGGGGTTGTCCCGCCACTTGACCGGTTCGCACAGGCAATGCAGCGCAATTCAAGTCGAGGAGAAGGTTGTGGTTTAAGCGGACTCCGTATTTGAACAACATGTCGTCAAGGTTCAAGTCCTGGTCAATGCCCATTGTTGACTCTTGGTTTTGCAGACTGTCCATAGTGGCGAATACGGGTTCCACAAGCCAAAGCACCTTGCCGCCGTGCATGATGTATTGGTCAATAAGGAACTTGTCCTTTTCGCTAAAAGCTTGTGTTGGTTTTGCAATTATTATGGCATCGTAGCTTGGGAAAGCTTTTATGTTGCCGTTTTGGTCGGCCTCTGTGCGGTGCATCAGTGCGTCAATCTTTTCGTCGATAGTGATGCGTTTTACTATATAGCTTTTAGACAACTCCTGGCTGATGTCGTAAACTTCTGTGTCGCTCAGCTCCCCGTGGCCCTCGATGAATGCCACCATCGGTTTTTGTTTGCGCGTGACTTTCTTTATGGCGTCAATCAGGCGGAACTCCAGGTTTTGCATCGAAGAGTTAAGTGCCTCGTCCGACGACTGTGAAAGTTGAGTCTCAAGCAAGTCTATCGCAAGTTCAGTTTCGTTATGGTAACTTACCAGGGCTCCTGGCCAAATCACCATCTGGCTTGATGAGCCATCGTTGTTGCGCACGGCAAGCTCGGTGGGGTTTAGTCCGCTTTGGTAAAGCATGCGATACATGTCGCCACGCTCTTTCTCGTCGGTGGCGGTGTTGGGGTTGATGAATTCGTAGTCAACAAATTTTGAATAGGCTCTGAATTCGTCAAGCATCTCTTTTGTCTCGCGGCGCAGTTTCTTGAACCCTGCAGGGAAGTCACCTTCAAGATAAACCTTGAAATAAACGTAATCGTCAAGACCGCGAAGTATTTCCTTGCTAGTGTCTGACAAGGTGTATCGTTTTTCGGCAGTAAGGTCAAAACGCCTGAAAACAAAACTGCCTATCACATTGACAATGACAATAATTGCAATAGTGAGAAAGAAAGATATTAGCTGACGTTTTTTTATGTCTTTTCTTTTGTTTTCCATTTCTTAACCCTCCATAATTACCATTTGCGGCTCGCCAATGCCAGTTTTGTGAAACTGAGGAACAATGCTATAACACTGATGAAATAGAGCAGATCGCGCGTGTCAATGACGCCACGGCTTAGTGAACTGTAATGGGTGGCCATGCCTAACTGAAGAATAAACAAGTCGATGCGTCCGAAGAGTGCCAATGAGTAGATGAACTGGAAACCGATATAAAGAAAACCACAAAGAAATACCGAAAGGATGAATGCCAAAATCTGGTTGCTTGTCACAGAACTGCAAAAAACTCCAATTGACACAAAGGCGGCGCTAAGGAGGAAAAGTCCTATATAGGAGCCAAAAATGCCACCACTGTCAAGGTTGCCTATCGGCATGCCCAACATATAAACCGTGTAATAATATATCAATGTTGGCAGTAACGCAAGAAGCATAAGGCACACACCAGCCAAGAATTTTGCTGTTGTTATTTGCCAATCGGCAAGGGGCTTGGTAAGGAGCATTTCGATTGTGCCAGTTCTTTTTTCTTCGGCAAAACTTCTCATTGTCACAGCAGGAACAAGAAACAGAAACACCCAAGGCGCAATGATAAAAAGGCTGTCAAGGTTTGCAAAGCCATAGTCAAAAATATTGAAGTCGCTTTGGAAAACCCATAGGAATAGGCTCGTGATAAGAAGAAACACCACTATCACCATAATTCCTATCATTGAACCGAGAAAGTTTATTATCTCTTTTTTTAATAAAGCATACATTATGTGTGTATTTAAAACTGCAAAAATATGAAAATTGTTGGATTTCCCATAGAGGAGTCAGAAAAATCCTTAGGCCAAAACGCTTGAGTGGAGGATGGTAATGCGAATCTTTTTTTTACATTTTCGTATTTTGCTGACTATTGGGCATAATATTGTCGGTTTTTCTAATTGTCTTCACTGGAAAGTCGAAACTCTTGCTTGGGAAAGGCTCGTTGATAAGAACAAAGTGCCACCATTCTGTTCCGCAAGGCTTGAAGCCGTGTTTCATCATGATTTTTCGCAGTGTCATGCGGTTGTGGTATTGTTGCTTTGTCAAACCTGTCGTTCGCCCTGGGTGCGACTCTACGCCAAGCCAGTCGAAAGTGCTGCCCATGTCAAGTTCTTTGCCTGTAGTCATGTCAAATAGCGTGAGATCCACTGTAGAACCGTGTGAGTGGCGGCTGTGTGATGAGATGTATCCTAGCCTGAAGAGCATCGACTTGTCGGTGTTTGGATAGAAATATGCCTTCATAAGTGTGTCGTGTGCATCGTTTGACCATCTGACGAAGTGCTTCACTGCCGAGATTGGTCTGTAGGCATCGAAAATCTTCAGTCGGTAGCCCATTTCCTTTACCTCGTTGCTGACATCCAAAAGTGCTTTGGCCGCATCATGTGTGAGAAGTGCTATGGGCTCCTCGTAACCATCAATGCGGCAACCCACAAAATTGTAGGTGCCATAATAGCGCATCTCAATAATGGCGTCGGGAATAATGTCAGAAAGGTTTACAAAGCCATATTCATTCTCGTTTGTCTCGGATGCTGCATATGTGTGTTTTGTGGTGTCAATAGAGAGTTTGGCCATGTTGGTGGTGTCGCTTTTTTCCATGCAGTTGCATTGGTCTCTGGGCACACAGGCTGCAAGCAGGGTTGATATGAATGCTATGAGTGGGATTTTAAGTTTCATTGTGTGGTGTTTTCCAAATATCCATTTTCATGTCATCAACTTAACGGCAATATTGTCGGCCATCAGCATCTGCCGGTCGTTTAGATAGAAAAACTCACGAATTTGGCTTAGCGAGCCGCTGCCAACCAAAGGTTCTGCATTTTTCTCAAAGAGACGTGCATATTTTTCGCCCAATTCGCGTCGTATGTAAACCAAATCGCATCCCCACGATGTCCTTAGTGAGGTGATGACATATTCGTTGTATTGTTGGTCGTTGGATAGTTCCTCCAACTCGTAAAGACTATTCAGATCGTTGTTGTTGATTGCATCAATGTATTTTGCCACGTTTGCGGTGTTCCATTGCCTTGAACTCTTGTTGAACGAATGTGCAGCTGGGCCAAAGCCGGCATATAGTGTTCTGTTCCAATATGAACTATTGTGTCGTGAATGGTGTTGTGGCTTGGCGAAGTTTGAGACTTCGTAGTGGAGAAAACCGTTTTTTTGGCTTTTTTCGCATAGTATGTCATAGTCGCGGATAGCTTTGTCTTCGCAGACGTTTGGAACAAGTCCCTTGCTAATTTGCTTTTGCATTATACTTCCTTCTTCAACGGTCAGGGCGTATGCTGAAAGGTGTGGTATTCCTGTGGCAAAAAAAGTGTCAAGGTTTTTTTCCCAGGCATTGCTGTCGGGAATGCTGTAGATGAGGTCAATGCTTATGTTGTCGAAACCTGCCTTTTCGGCATCATTAAGGCATTGCGTTGCATGCTTGCTATCATGTCGCCGTCCAAGTATCTTGAGGTCGGAGTCGTCAAAACTTTGTATGCCTATGCTGAGCCTGTTTATTCCCATGTTGTGTAAGGATTTCAGGTAATCGGCCGAGAGTGTGTCAGGATTGGCTTCTATTGTTATCTCGGCACTGCTGGCAATATTGAAATTTTCCGAAAGACTGCATAGTATGTCCTCAATTTCGCTTTGCTGAAGTGTCGTTGGGGTGCCGCCGCCGAAATATATTGTTTGTGTTGTGTCGTCAAGGTATGCCTTTCTTAGGGCGATTTCTTTTTTAAGGGTGTCGATAAAGGCATCTTTTTGTCTTTGGTCGGCAATGGAATAGAATGCGCAGTAGGCGCATTTCGACAGGCAGAACGGTATGTGTATGTATATAGCCGACATAGTATGCTTTTTTGTTGAGAAATTAAAAAGCCCTACGTGTTGTAGGGCTTTATTTTGATGGCTTGGCTGATTATCAGTCTTTCTTGCAGCAATCTTTGCAGCATGATATACCTTTGTAGCAAAGACCAGCGAGGCAAGCACCTGCCAAAGGAGCTACGATGAAGAGCCACAACTGGGGCAGTGCTTGTGCATTTTCAGAGAAAATGGCTTGTGATATTGAACGTGCGGGATTAACCGAAGTGTTTGTCAACGGTATGCTGATGAGGTGAATAAGGGTCAGTGTGAGACCTATTGCCAGACCAGCGAATTTGCCGTTGGCGTGTTTATCGTCGGTAACGCCAAGAATCACCATCAAGAATACGAAGGTGAGGATGCACTCGGTGAGGAATGCGCCGAGTGTGCTTGTTTGCAGGTAATTTTCAGCTCCTGCGAAGAAGTCACCATAGCCGTTGGCGGCAAAAGTGCCAACTTCCATGCCGCTTTGTTTTACGATGCAGAACAAAATGGCAGCAGCGATAATAGCGCCAACAATTTGTGCCGCCCAGTAGAGAAGCATGTCTTTGATGCTCATACGACCGTTAATCCAAATGCCAAAGCTGACAGCAGGGTTGAGGTGTGCGCCTGAAATGTGGCCAATGCCATAAGCCATAGCCACAACAGTTAAACCAAATGCCAATGCTACGCCGAGGAAACCAACATTTCCAAACAATGCTGTACCGCAGCCGCCTAGCACTAAAACGAATGTTCCAAAACATTCGGCAGCTAATTTGTTACACAGTTTCATAAGTGTTTGATTTTAAATTTAAATAATATTAAAGTTATTTCTATTTTTTCCTTTATCAACGGCAAAAGTACGGCTTTATTTGAAAAATGCAAGATTAAGTGTGTTTTTTTTTCGTTTCAACTATCATACCAATAACCGTTTTCGAGTCTTAAATCCATACAAGATTGATATATATTGTTTTACGGAAGCAAATTATGTTTCAGAGAAAATTGATTTCTTATAATCGCCTAAGGTTGTATGTGTTATATAAATAGACCCTTTTTATGTTGTACAGTGTCAATTCTTATCGTAAAAATACTTATCTTTGCCAATCCAAAATAAGAATGAAATGATTTTATGTTTGGAAACAGCAACCAATATATGCTCTGTAGCATTGTGTCATGGTGACAGTTTGCTTGCGTTGCGTGAGGGAGATGGGCAAAATGTACATTCCGAACGCATCACAACATTTATCAACGAGGTGATGAAAGAGTCCGGCATAGACTATGACGCGCTTGACGCTGTGGCCGTTAGCAAGGGGCCTGGTTCATACACAGGCTTGCGTATTGGCGTGAGTACCGCAAAAGGTGTGTGCTATGCATCCGGAAAGCCCCTGTTGGCAGTTGACACTTTGCACGCCATGGCGTATGGTGCTCGACAGGTTCTTCAGCGAAACTCGCTAAACACCGATGATATTTTCATTCCCATGATTGATGCACGGCGCATGGAAGTTTATTGTGCTGTTTTTGGATGTGGCCTTGACAGGATAACCGATACAGAGGCGAAGATAATAGACAGCAACTCTTTCTCCGAATTGTATGAGCGACACCGCCTGTGGCTTTTGGGTGACGGAGCCGACAAGTGCACCGGGGTTTTCTCTGACATCAAAAATGTCATTGTTGTTAGCGGCTTCAAACCTTCGGCACGATTTATGGCTCCATTGGCCGAACTTCAGTTCAAAAATGGCGAATTTGCCGATGTCGCTTACTTCGAACCGTTTTATCTGAAAGATTTTGTCGCCGGAAAACCACATGTAAAAGGTCTGTGATTTTTTAAAAGTCTGTATTCAAATAAAGTTACTATATTTGCTCCGCTGAAATTATTGTCAATAATAAGTAAATATAATTATAAATAATTTAAAATAAGTTTGTTATGAAAAAAATTCTTCTTTTGACTGCCGTTATTTTTGCAGCATTCACCATTCAGGCACAGAATGTAAATGTGCTTGAAACAACACTTAAGATGAATAAAAAGACCCAGGTGTCAGGTTACAGCGTTAGTATGAATTCTGTTGACGCCGAAACCATCGAAGACGCTCTCAAAAACAAGTTTGAGAAAGACAACAAGATGAAAGGCTCTAAGGGTGATGGCGGTTTCCGCGCTTACATAAGCCAGCCATTTGCTGAATTTGGTACAGCCAACTACGACATTTATTGGAAAGTTGAGAAAGGCAACAAGAAAAACAATAACATTACCGAAATCCAAATGATTGTTTCTTCAGGCAACATGAATGCCATTACTTCACAAAACAATCCTGAAACAGCCGCCAGGGTGAAAATATTCCTTGCCGATTTCACAAGATATGTGAAAGAGTTCGCACTTAACCAACAACTCAATACTCTTAACAAGCAGCTTGAAAAGCTCAATAACGATAAAGGCAGCCTTGTCGAAAAACAATCAAAAGCCGAGAAAGATATCGAGAAGCTACAGAGTGAGATAGAGTCCAAGAATACTAACATTACCGAACTTAAGAAGCAGATAAGCGACAAAGACGCCAGCATCAAGGAACTTGAAGACCAAATTAATGCAGTAAAAGGCCAATTCTGATTTTCGTTTTGACATAATTATATGCATGGCAGCCTTCGGGTTGCCTTTTTTTGCATACTTTTGTGCGACTTGAGAAAAATCTTAACTTTGCAAGTCCTAAAAACTTAAATAAAAACACTTTTGCTGATATGGAAAATAAACAATTTAAACGTTATATGGTTACCACGGCGTTGCCCTACGCCAATGGTCCTGTTCACATAGGTCATCTTGCCGGAGTGTATGTTCCCGCCGATATTTATGTGCGTTATTTGCGACTGAAAGGACGTGATGTGCTGTTTGTTGGAGGCTCGGATGAACACGGTGTGCCAATCACCATAAAAGCCGAGAAGGAAGGGTGCACACCCAAAGATATTGTTGACCGTTATCACAGTATTATCATGAAGTCGTTTGAGGAGTTGGGCATCAGTTATGACATTTATTCGCGCACTTCATCTGAGACACATCACCAAACAGCGGCTGATTTTTTCAGGAAACTGTATGGTGAAGGCAAGTTCATAGAGCGTGAAAGCGAACAGTATTTTGACCCCGAACGTCAGAAATTTCTTTCCGACCGCTATATAGTCGGAACCTGCCCTAAATGTGGCAACGACAAGGCCTATGGCGACCAATGCGAGAAATGCGGCAGCTCGCTAAGTCCGGACGAACTGATAAATCCACATTCGCAACTCAGCGGCGCTACTTTGGTAAAGAAACCCACTAAGCACTGGTATCTTCCGCTTGACCAATACGAACCTTGGCTGCGCGAGTGGATTCTTGAGGGCCATAAGGAATGGCGTCCAAATGTTTATGGACAAGTCAAGAGTTGGCTCGATAGCGGTTTGCAGCCTCGTGCCGTCACCCGCGACCTTGACTGGGGTGTGCCTGTGCCTATTGATGGTGTTGATGGAAAGGTGCTTTACGTATGGTTCGACGCTCCAATAGGTTATATTTCCAACACAAAGGAGGTCTGTCAGCAAAGAGGTGATGACTGGGAGAAATGGTGGAAAGACCCTGAGACAAAACTTGTTCACTTCATAGGAAAGGACAACATAGTTTTCCATTGCATAATTTTCCCTTGCATGCTTAAGGCATACGGTGACTACATTTTGCCCGACAATGTGCCTGCCAACGAGTTTCTTAATCTTGAAAACGACAAGATTTCGACCTCACGCAACTGGGCAGTATGGCTTCATGAATACCTTCAGGAGTTTCCTGGCAAGCAGGACGTGCTGCGCTATGTGCTTACAGCAAATGCTCCCGAAACAAAGGACAACAACTTCACTTGGAAAGATTATCAAGACCGTAATAATAACGAATTGTTGGCTATCTTCGGCAATTTCGTGAATCGTACACTCGTTCTCACACACAAATTTTATGAAGGTGTGACACCCAATAGAACTGCACTAAACGATAGTGACAATGCGGTGATTGCCGAGATGAATGGTTATCCTGAAAAAATAGGCACACTCATTGACAACTACAAGTTCCGTGAGGCACTTTCAGAACTTATGAACCTTGCTCGCCTTGGCAATCGATACCTTACTGAAAACGAACCATGGAAACAGATAAAGACCGACACAGAAAGAGTAAAGACAGTGATGAACTTGTCGTTGCAAATTGTTGCCGAACTTGCCATTCTTGCCGAGCCATTCTTGCCGTTTAGTGCAAAGAAACTTCAGTCGATGCTCAATATTGAGTCTAAAGGATGGGATGTTGCCAATGCCGAGAATCTTATGGCTGATGGCCAAAAGGTGAACCAGCCGGAATTACTGTTCGTTAAGGTTGAAGACAGCGTTGTTGAGGCACAACTGAAAAAATTGGAAGAGACTAAGAAGGCAAACGAACTAAATGCATGGAAACCTGCCGAGACAAAGGATGCCGTAAGTTTTGACGATTTTGCCAAGGTTGACATACGTGTAGGTACAGTCCTTGAGTGCACAAAGGTGCCGAAGGCCGACAAACTCCTCCAATTCCTTATTGATGATGGTGTGAAACAGCGCACAATAGTAAGCGGTATAGCCAAATACTATGCCGAACCCGAGAGACTTGTTGGCAAACAAGTATGTTTTATTGCCAATTTTGAGCCTCGCAAACTGAAAGGTGTTGTTAGTGAAGGTATGATACTGTCGGCGGAAGATCGTGACGGACGTCTTGTTTTGTTGACGCCTGGCGACGTTGTGGCTCCTGGATGCAATGTGGGCTAAACCATAGATGTCTCTTTTGTGGCAAAACAGTTTGTGCATAAACAACAAAGCCGACCATTTGGTCGGCTTTGCCATTTATAACAGTGACGTTTTGGTGTTCTTCTCAACGACCTTTGTCATTTGGCCGTAATTATGCCGTTGCGGAAGCGAGGCACAATTTGGCTGCGGTCGGTGCGAAGGCAATACATCACATCGTTATGGAAGCCCAATGCAAATAGGGTCTTGACATGGTTGCATTCCACTATCTTGCTTAATATTCCTGACGAGCCGCTCTCGTAATATTTTGACAAAAGCGAGCCAAGGTCGTTTGTGTCAACGGGTATGCGTCTGCTGATTTGATAGATGAGCATTCCGGCGCAAATGCCGTCGTCTAACGAAAAGTCAGAGTTTGTTCCTGCACACACAATCACAACATCGTTGTTCAAATTGAGTACTTTTTCTGTCAGCGAAGTCACATTTAGGAAGCAACCCAGCATAACATCCTGTGCGCCTTCTGATGCCAACAAGGCAGCTGTGCCGTTGGATGTGGTGTACAGAATGTCTTTTCCGTTAACTGATTGTGTGGTATATTCTTCTGGAGAGTTTCCGAGGTCAAAGCCTTCTATTTTTACAGCATGTCTTTCGCCTCCCGTTATCACCAAAGACGATTCCATTTGGTCGCGCATGGCAAAAACTTCTTCTGGCGTTTGCAGCGGTATAATGCTTTTCGCACCGTTTTGCAGGGCCATGGTTATTACTGTTGAAGAACGCAGCACGTCTATGACAACTACCACTTTCCCCTTAATGTCTGCTTTTCTGCACATGTTTGCAGAGGCTATCACTTGAATGTTCATGCGTTTTTTTATATTTTTATTACCTATTTTTTATATGCCTAATGATATGTCCAAACCTTTTGCCGTGTTGATAAGGTCACTGTCTTTTCTCACGAGATTTGGTTTTGCTATGGCTTCGGCTAACGATACAGACACTACATTGGGATGGTGATATGCAACCATTTTGCCAAATTCTTTGTTGAGTACCATTTCGAAGGCTTTAACACCGAACTCTGCTGACAGCACACGGTCGTAGGCGATAGGCACTCCGCCGCGTTGCAGGTGCCCTAATATGGTCTCGCGCATATCGTGTTTGAATCCAACTGCCTTGAGTTGGTCGATGAGGGTTCTGCCTATTCCGCCTAGTTTTTTGTTTTCGTATCCAATTTCACCGCTTATTTCATAAACTTGTTGTCCGTCTTTTGGGCGAGCACCTTCTGAGGCCACCACCACAGCAAAGCCACGGTCATGGTTGAAACGCTCTTCAAGTCGGTCGCGGACCACGTTGATGTCGTAGGGGAACTCGGGCAAGAGACATACCTCGGCACCGCCGGCAATGGCTGAATGCAAGGCAATCCAGCCAGCATCGCGGCCCATGACTTCGAGCACGAAAACGCGGTTGTGCGATGCGGCCGTAGTGACCAGTTTATCAACGGCTTCCGTAGCAATTTCGACTGCGGTCTGGAAACCAAAAGTACATTCTGTCGAGGAAAGGTCGTTGTCGATGGTCTTTGGCACACCGATGATATTCAGACCTTTTTCGTAGAGTTTCTGCGAGATGCGTTGCGAGCCGTCGCCGCCAATGCTGATGACAGCATCGATGCCCATGTATTGCAGTTTGCGGAGCATTTCGTCGGAGCGGTCGACTGCCGACCAAGTGCCGTCGGCATTCTTGACAGGCCAGCTGAACGGACCTCCCTTGTTGGTAGTTTCGATGATGGTGCCGCCACGGAAATGTATTCCACGCACCACTTCAGGTGTCAGGCGAACAACTTCGGTCGGTTCCCAAAGGATGCCGTTGTAAGCCTGAATGCTTCCGAGCACTTCCCAGTCCTTTTCCTGAGAGGCTCTTTTCACGATGGCACGAATGACGGCATTCAAGCCCGGGCAATCGCCACCACCGGTGAGAACTAATAAGCGTTTCATTGTTTGTTATTTTTTAATACATTAATTCTATCAAAAAGAGATAATTGCTTGTCTTCTACTTGGTGCAATAGATATTCAAATACTTCTTTTTTAATAATTGTCTGATTTTTGCCAAACTCTTTCATCATTTGGTTTGCCTGTTCCAACAAGAAATCTTTATTTGTCGAATCATAGGCTTTCTTCAAATCTATACGCATCAATACTTCCTTATTTATCATTCTTTTTGCATCAGGAAAAGCTATAGACCTAAGAAACGACTGGACGTTTTCATTATTAAGCAAAACGCAAATGGCAACAGCCTCTTCAATCTCATCAAATCCTAAAAAATAGCATGTGTCGTCAAGCATTATGGGCTTCCCATCTTTGGGCAGCACAAGGGTAAAATGGAATGTTTTATATAATCCAGAAATAGCGACTTTATAAAGTTTGAAAGAATAATCACCAATACCAAAAATAGAAAAAGCAGGTTTGCCGTCATAAATACTTGACTTTCTGTTTAAAAACAGATCGACATGCTTCAGTAAATATTCGTGTGTTTTGGGATATTGCGAGATATAACCTGTATCTTGGCCAATGAATTTTTGTGTTATGATGGTATATTTTTGAGGATGAGAAGCTATCTTGTTTTTTAAGTCCGAACTTTTCAGAATCCCATATACCAAATCATCTTCTAATTCAAAACTCTCATTCAGCTTATTTACGAAATACGTATTTTCTCTTTCAAACTCCATAACTTTTGAACAATCGTGCTTTACACCTTGACGCCATGTCAATTGACACTTTCCCTCTACACTCTCTTTCTGAAAACAATCGTCTTCAATCTTTGACAAGAAACTGCCTTCAACCCAACCATAACGACTAATGAAAGTCTTTCCATAAAAATCTGAGACCTCACATTGAAATGATGCAGGCTTGTTCAGCCGGCACAGCAGCAAGGAGGCACTTACAGAAACACCAAATTCCTTCTTGCTGTCAATATTCATTTCCTTGATGGAAGATATACAAAACCGATTATTATGTTGCTCATATACGACATTCTTTATTACAGAATTTTTCAGCAAAAGTGATAAATATCCTTCTACTTTGTCAAAGGTTTTCAGCAATGAGAAAACAATATATTCAGCAATATCAAAATTCCCCTTTCCAGTAATGGCATCAATTCCCTTCTGCTTTTTGAAATTAGACTTGGCAGGAATGTTTCCAGAATCTAAAGAACCCAGCATCGAGTTAGTGACCCAAGGTGGATTGCCTAATATGAGTAATTTCCCATTATCAATTTTTTTATTTAATTTTTTGAAATCAAAATTGAAAACATTGCAATGGAAAATTTGTATCTGAGGTTTTTTTTCGGTCGGACAATTCAAGAAATGACACAGGATATTGAACTTACATTGCCAAACGTATGGCTCATAAATCTCAATTCCTATGATACTTTTCACAGAATGAAATACATGCAACGAAGCTATGATGAAGTTCCCCTTTCCGCAAGTTGGTTCAATGACAAACTCGGGGTCAATTCCTTTCTCAAACAAGTATTGACCTATCGAATCAGCCAAATCCATGTTTGTTTGAAAGTCGCCATACTCAGCTCTTGATTCAGCAACACAATCGCAAGAACAATCATTAGATAACTTTTTTATATTCTCAACATATTCTTGTGAAGGGAAAAAATCCACACATCCACAACGGTCTTCAATCTCATGGTTGCAAGCATGATAATCCTTGCAGGAAAATGCAATCCTGTTTAAATACTGCAAGCCAATCTCTGGCAACTCTGCATCGAAGACACGCATAATTGTCAAATCATTTTTGTAATTCCAGAAACACTTTTGTCCAAATCAACGATACGTTGATACTGTAGTCTCCATTGAAGGGCATTTGATATTGTCAAATAACCTTGTTTTGGTGGATTATTTAGAATCTGTTCTGCTATTTGCGTTAAGGTAATCTCATCGGCTGGAATATTTTTGTCATTCAGAAAAGCCACAATATCAGCCACATTTGCCCCATCTTTTATCATTTCCCTAAGTCTGTACGTTGTAGTATAATCCGCAGTTCTTTCGCTTGAAATAAACGAACAACTGACAAAATTCATCATAGAGGTCTTTGTTTTCGGATCATCTGTTTTGTCGTACACAAAAACAAGAAGATTATATCCTAACCCGAAAATCTTCTGTTTGGCATCTTTGAATGGGCAAGAAGATTGTGGCTGCTTAATGGAAGTAACCTTAATGTCAGTAAGAATACCTTCAGAAGGTAAATCTATCCCGTGAGCAGAAGCCCCGATTTCAATAACGTATTTATCACTCAGTTGCTTTTGAAACTTATGTTCAATATAGGTTCCGACTGCTTTTCCATCGGTGATACCAAACAAATCCGAATTGGCGATTTTCGATTCCGTAGCACAAAAAAGCCTTGCTTCCGCAGTTAATTTGTTAATGGTTAATTTTGTTTTCATCATTGTAATTATGCAATTATTTCACATCAACTTTAATCTGCAGCTTATCAAGTTGTTCCTTCGAGATTGGTGATGGCGAACCGCTCATCACGTCGCGGCCGGAGTTGTTCTTCGGGAAGGCGATGAAGTCGCGGATGCAGTCGCCGCCAGTGAGAACTAATAAGCGTTTCATTGTGATTAAGAATTATTTCAAATTATTATTTATATACGTTTTATTCTTGATTCCATTTCTAACCAAGGTTCGTCATCAAAATGGATTTCACCTTCTTCTAACATCTGTTGAGCCTTTTCAGCAGCTATTTCTTCATTATTAGCTTCAATTTCAATGATTTTATAAACTGTTTGAGATACTTTAAATGTATATTTCATAGGTTTTTTATACTTGTCGAATAAGACACTTGCAAAACATGATGTTCTTGACGTTGAAAGATAAGATCACCTGAATTAATCGGATTGAAAAACAATTGATGTTCAGGTGTTTTCTTGAAGTTACTGACAACAAACAAACAATATCGTTCCATCAAATCTTCAGCCATATTATATTCTTTTTCTGTCATTGATACGTTGCCTTGTCTTTCACTTATTCCTTTAACTTCAATGTAAAAATTGTCAGTTCCTAATGATAATTTATAATCAAAACCACAGCCCATATTAGTTGTATCAATCAGTGAATATTTACAAAACGGTTCAATGTTCGCGTAATTCAAGACGAAATATTCTTCAGCAGCTTTCCCTGTAATCAATCTATTGGTCATTGATTTACGTTGTTTTGTGTTTTTGTTGTTTGATTTAATATCTTCAAGAGATACATATTCGTCTAATAAAAAAGAGTTGATAAGTCTATAAAATTCAACAAATGATAATTTTTCAACCCTTGTCATTATTTCTCTACAATAGTCACGCAATTCTCTTTTGTGCCATCCTTTTCTGCCATTTGTAAAATATGGATCAAATTCATCTCTATAGTTTTTTATTGAACTTGGAGGTGTTTTAACAGAATAACCAAAAACATTAAAGGCTTCTTTAAAGCCAGAAAAGCCAAAACAGTTTAGAGCTTTTTTGTCATATTTTGATAAAAATAAACCTATCAAAATAGCTTTATTTCTGTTTGATTCATTTTCCATTTTATTTGTATTCACTAATTTGTTTTTTCATCGATTTCTTCTGGAAAATCAAATAACCGTATTGCTTCTATTTGTTTTTGCTTTGCCATGATTAATAATTCACTTTACACTTACAGATAAAATCACACCAACATCCCTGTCCGCATGACATCATCATAAAGCGGGGAATGGCTGTTTTCCTCCATCAAGACAGGCTCAATCAACGAACTCACTTGGCGGACATCATGCCAAAGACCTTTCGTCCAGACCCACCAATTGTCTCCAAAAGATGGCACAATGACGGCCACATCAATGTCACTTTCAGGCCGGGCACAGCCTTTGCTGTAAGAACCAAATAAATACACTTTCGCTTTTCCATCAAAGCGTGGAGCTATGATTTGCTTGTATCTTTTGACGAGTCCGATAACTTGTTCTTTATCCATTGCTGCAATTGTTTGGTTTCATCAATAATTGTTCTGCATCTTTCTTTTGACAACATCTGTGCCAGCTGTTCTTTGTACTCTGGATAGCGGGCTTGTATGTTCATTGGTACAAGGGTTTCGATAGTATCCAATTGTGCTCCTGTCATTTCCTTTTCAAGTCCAGTATCTTCCACAAGCCGAATCAAATTGTGGATAAAAGGAGGGTCGGTATGCAATGTATCACACCAATACGCTTTCAAAGTTTTCTCAATGGCTTGGTGGCACATGAAAGCGACATAAAGCCAGCGTCCACCGTTGTATAAGGTTTCAGCAGTCTCTATGTCATAATCGGCAAGGTCAATCCAATAAGGAACTCGGTCTATAGGCATATTTTTGTTATTTTTCAGGTGCAAAAATAAAACAAATTCTGTTTATTGCAAGGACTGTTGCTGTTTGTAAAGTAGAGACGTAGCGTGCTACGTCTCTACATATCAATCAATTATTTCACATCCACCTTAATCTGCAACTCATCCAGTTGTTCCTGCGAGATGGCTGACGGCGAACCGCTCATCACATCGCGGCCGGAATTGTTCTTCGGAAAGGCGATGAAGTCGCGGATGCTGTCGGCACCGCCAAAGAGCGAGCAGAGACGGTCGAAACCGAAGGCTAAACCTGCATGAGGCGGTGCGCCGAACTCGAAGGCACCCATCAGGAAGCCGAACTGCTCCTGTGCCTTTTCGTCGGTGAAGCCAAGCGTGTGGAACATCTTGTTCTGCAAAGTGCGGTTGTGAATACGGATGGAACCGCCGCCGACTTCAACACCGTTCATCACGATGTCGTAGGCATTGGCACGGATGTCGCCCCATTTCGTCGGGTCGTCGAGCAATCCTTCGTCTTCCGGTTTTGGAGCCGTAAATGGGTGGTGCATGGCATAATAGCGTTGCGTTTCATCGTCCCATTCGAGCAGCGGGAAATCGATGACCCACAAAGGAGCATATTCATCAGGATTGCGAAGACCGAGCTGGTTGCCCATTTCGAGACGCAAAGCGCAAAGCTGCACGCGGGTCTTCATGGCTTCGCCACAGAGAATCAGCATCAGGTCACCAGGTTTTGCACCGAATTTTTCGGCGATGAGTTTCAAATCGTCAGGCGTGAAGAATTTATCGACAGACGACTTGAATGTGCCATCAGCATTATATTTAATGTAAACCAAACCACCGGCACCGACTTGTGGGCGCTTGACAAATTCAGTCAAGGCATCGAGTTGCTTGCGGGTATATTCGGCGCAGCCTTCGGCATTGATACCGACAACGAGGTCGGCATTATCGAACAAGCTGAAATTCTTTCCTTTAGCCACATCGTTGAGTTCGACGAATTTCATGCCGAAACGGATATCCGGCTTGTCGCTGCCGTAATATTTCATGGCATCGTGCCAAGTCATGCGCGGGAAATCGCCAAATTCCAAGCCTTTCACTTCCTTGAAGAGATGTTTGGCGAGACCTTCGAACATGTTCAGCACATCCTCCTGTTCGACAAACGACATTTCGCAGTCGATTTGCGTGAATTCCGGCTGACGGTCGGCGCGGAGGTCTTCATCGCGGAAGCAGCGCACGATTTGGAAATAACGGTCCATGCCAGCCACCATCAGCAACTGCTTGTATTGTTGAGGGCTTTGCGGCAGAGCGTAGAATTCGCCAGGATTCATGCGCGACGGCACCACAAAGTCGCGGGCTCCTTCAGGCGTCGACTTGATGAGCATCGGGGTTTCGATTTCCAGAAAATTGCGGTCGCTCAAATAGTTGCGGACCAACATGGCCATGCGGTGACGCAATTCCAGATTCTTGCGGACGGGATTGCGGCGGATGTCCAGATAACGGTATTTCATGCGGAGGTCGTCGCCGCCGTCGCTATTGTCTTCAATGGTAAACGGAGGTGTCTTGCTCTCGTTGAGCAACACGAATTCACTGACTCGGATTTCGATTTCGCCCGTAGGCATGTTCGGATTCTTCGATTCGCGCTCGATGACCGTGCCTTTCACCTGAAGGACAAATTCGCGGCCAAAACCGCGGGCCTGTTCCATCAATTCGAGGCTGCTGACGCCATCCTGCAAGAAAAGTTGCGTGATTCCATAACGGTCGCGGAGGTCAATCCAAACCAATGAACCCTTGTCGCGGACGCGTTGTGCCCAGCCGCATAATGTGACTTCCTTGCCAGCATCGGCAAGACGAAGTTCACCACAAGTATGAGTTCTGTACATAGTGTATCGTTTTAAAAAATTCTAAACTGCAAAAATAAACAAAATGAGTTTACCTTGATTAATAAGCCAAAAAAAGCCTATCTTTGCGCAAATCTTAAAATCACCTAAATTCAAGTGTTAAATGCAACTTTAGCGAGTGGCAATGACAAGATGATTTTTTTTTCAAACGGGAGAAAGGAGATTCCTTTCCCCCCCCCCGCTCGAATGGAAAAAACGGCTATCTTTGCCTCCGTCCTAAAGAAAAAAAGATGGCACATTTAACCAGCGAGCAAAGGTACACAATTTCCGTGATGTTGGAGAAGAAAATCTCCC
>JAZLGA010000108.1:0-17652 GCA_045616045.1 Bacteroidales bacterium
CAGCTATTGCCACAGCCTGCAATTTGACCCATTGAACGCTTTTGAAGCTCAATTTTGCCCCTGAAACGTTTCAATTGTTGGAATCGCCTTTATCTATTGGGCTTCAGCTGCTGCCGCAGCCTGCAATTTGACCTATAAGTCTAGTTTTCTTCATTTTACTTAGGTTTTAATTTGTTGATACTATTGTTATTATATCTGTTTCTCTTTTTTTCTACCCGTCTTGCGAAGAATTCCTATCTTTGCCACGCAAAAACGGGTATAACGACACGCCAAGGGTGTATGCCCTACGCGTTCAAGTCTTCTCGTTTTGCTTCGGGTGCTTGAGAGATAAGGCAATCTTCCACAAAAGCAATGTCTCTTCAAGCACCTTGTTTATTATACTCTGCAAAATTACCCATCCCACCAATACACTCCAAGCAATAATGCAGGAATTTTGCAGGAATTTCCCCCTCTGAGAGGGGGTGCCGCAAAGCGGCGGTGAAGTCTGTCCCCCTATTCCCCCCTTCTAAGGTGGCCAGAGGGATCAGGAGGTGGCCGCAGGCCGGGGGAGTCTTCTCCTTCGGGAGAGGGCCTGGGTGAGGGCGACTTCGTAAGCACGTCAGCACGAAAGTACTAAATCTATCATTTCACAACCTCCCAATGCCCGCTTTTGGCAGAGCCTATACGTTTAAGTATGCCCATGGACTTCAATTTGTTGACATGATTCTGTACTGAAGTAACAGAAATGCCAGTCTTTTCCGCTAATATTTCTCTGCTGATATAATTATCCAAGTATATCAATTTCAGGATTTTAGCGGTTGTTTCAGACAACCCTTTAGACAACTCTTCAGACAACCTTTTAGACAACCCTTTAGGCAATCCATCAGTTAACCCTTTAGACAACTCATCTGCTGTTGTCACCGCCTTGGTTGAAGGCACTGGCAACACCAACTCCACTTCGTCAACATCAAGTTTGTTCAGTAGTTGGGGCTCACCCCAATCAGTCTCTTTCCAAGCTGCGATAATCTTTGGGAAACCAGAACCGACATTTTCTCCAAAACCTATCATACGCAGCATGTTCTGGATCTTCGGATTACGAGCCTTTGAGTTGCCGCCCCGATAAATGGCCTCCACAGGCAATTTCAGCAAACCAGGATTGCGGAAACAAAGATGATTGTCATGTTTTTCTACCCTCAATATTCCCGAATCCATCAGCAAGTCGCAATGGATAATGGCATTCGTAAAGGCCTCGCGCACTGCTTCGTGTTGCGGGGTATCATCATTCCGACGGCCTCCTTTCTCCAATTTGAACGGCCTCGGCAGGTCAAACTGCAACTTTGGCGACACGATGCGAAAGAATTGGTAAAGGTTATTCTCCCACAATCCGTCGTAAGTCAACCGGTCATGGTAACGTTCGCCGCTCACAAGATGACTCATGTCCAAATAGTCCATTCGGAAGTTAGCAAACCTATCCCTAATCGCCAGTCCTTTGCCAAACATCATCAAACCTGCCAACGTCAGCCCTTCCCTGCCCGTCTTGCGGTCTTCTGTATAGCCGCCAAGATTCCGCAGGAATGTCTTGTCGTCGTCCTTGTTCCAAATATGGGTGCTGTTCTCCTGTCTGAACTCCGTGCGGTACTGGCGCAACGAGTCCAGATCGATGTCATTCATTCCATAATACTCAATCAGGATGCCATCGTTTCCCTCTGTATTAGAGTCTCGTATCATTGCCTTTACTTGTTCTTCAGTGCAATGATAATCGCCCTCATGGTTGCGTCTGTATGTCCCCTTATACACATTGCCGTTGATGTAGATAGGCTTCGCCCTCCAGTCGGCCATAGGCACACGGATGCAGACAATCTGTTTGCCATCCATGTTAACCACCTCCACGTCACTGTCGGCAAGGACATTCGCATTCACCTTGTCGCTATTGATGGTGTTCCAAAAATCTGCCAGGATCTTTTGTGCATCCTTCACGCCAACAATCTCATAGCGTTTGGCCAAGTCTGTTTCTTTCCGATGCTCGTCCACACCGAGCAGAATCAATCCACCAATGGTATTTGCAAACGCAGAATAGGTTTCCCAAAGAGATTTTGGCACTTCTGCCACCGCTTTCTTGCACTCCAGCGTCACCCTTTCACCTTTCTTTAGCGCCTCTTTTATCGTGTTTTCGTTCATAAAAGCATCACTTGTATTATGCCGCAAATTTACAACTTTTCCCCAATTCCACCGAAACAGAATAGCAACTACGGTTGGCTATTACTTTTTTCTGGCACACTCTCTCCACGATACTTCCTCCCCCTCAACCCATAATACCCATTGCCACACAAAACAAACCTCTCCTTATCGCTGCCCAAGCTCGACGTGACACTTCCCTTGTTGGTATATGGAAAGGCTGGCAACACCTTCTCCATAATCTCATTGATGTGCATAGGAGCCTTGGATTTCTTCAAAATATCGACCACCAAGTCCCTGACGCTTCCTCGATACACATTGTCCCATTCGGCCAAGGTATATCTCGACGACTTCCCGATGGGTACTATTGCCTCCGACCGCAGCACCTTCCCTCTGACATGCTCAAAGCTCTTGTGCCCGACATCTGGACATCTCTTGATCAGTTCAGCATACAGTTCCTTCAGGCTCATCGGCCTGCCTTTGCCTCGCAGAATCTCGGTAAGCTCATAAACCACATCAACCCCATTGGGAGGCAAAACAACGTTCCCAGTTTCGTCAACAGGCAATCCGAACGCCTTGGGGATGATGACCGGCAAGGCCTCCATGTAAACGCCTTTTTTGTCATCAGGCACATCGCTCAGCAAATCGTCAAGCCGGACAAAACCAATCTCAGCCCTTATCCGCCTGCTTTGTCTGCCTACCTCGCCACAAACCTTATTGATGACACTGACATTCAAACGATTATTGACAAGGAAACGCAAATCATTCACTTTCGCTGTTTTCATCGGGAATCCCTCGGTACATACCAAGGCAAAAGTCTCGAACGAAATGTTCACTCTCTCGTTTTCGACGACATTCAGATATAGGTCATCAATCTCCGAAACAACCAGAGTGTTGTTAAGCTGGTAATGCATCCATCCCCTGTCTTTGAACAAGTCTTTGGGTGCCAATACCATCAGTTGCCTGACACGCTCCCTGCTACACTCCATCTCCTTTCCAATTTCAGCCAGGTTCTTTGGGCATCCGTCACAAAGTCCCGTCGCCATCGCAAAAATCCGTTCCACTCTTTCTTTCGTAGTCGCAAGACGCTCCCTTAACAAGAAGAACATGGGATAATACCCGTATTGCCGGTAAAAATCAGCCACAGAACCGACTTGCTCCCCCGTCAGATAACAGTACTTGTTAGCGACAACCGTGTTGCCTAACTCGTCCCCACCGATACTTTCGTACCAATAAAGAGTCTCTTTCAGCTCAGCCAAAAACAAGAAAACCGTCCTGTAGGTAGGCCCCCATGATCGTATCTCAAGCAACTTGTTTCTCACTTCACCTTCCGAGAGTTGCATCATCGCCACAGCCCTCGAATAATTGGGAATCAAATGCCGTCTCACACTTGCCGCGGCATTGACGAGTTGGTCGGCTCGTTCACTAAAGTCTTCCAGAAGGGCTTTTCTCCTAACCCTCAAATCTGGGTCTTTGGCTTCAAGCTCCGCTGCAAAATCATCGTCGCAGAACCACAGTATTGCCCGTGCTATGACAATCAATTCGTAAGTATAAGTGTCATCGAGTTGCTCCTCCCGCAAAGAAGAATGGATTTCCGAAAGCAGTTGATAGCAATAATGCTTCATCTCCCAACTGCCAAGGTTGTTGAACCTAACATCCAAGTCTTTCAGGTCACAAAAGAAAAAGGAATAAAACGACTTGCAGTCGCCAAAGGTGTCATAGAAGCTTCTTATGCAGTCCAACGAGAAGCTAAGCAGCGGCCTTTTGTAATTGTCCACAACAATGTCTTTTAGCGACTTGGGCAAATCTTCATACCTGTCTAACTTCTCTATGAGTTGCACGGCATGTTTATAATTGACCAGCCCAACGACCCCCTCAAACTCCTTGATGGTATAAGGCCCGCAATTGCGCAGCTTTCTCAATCCATCTTCGTAATGCCATTGAATAAGATCGCCTACCGTGCCAATGTCAGCAGCCTTGCATATATTGAAGGCCCTGGCCGAAATCATTCCCAGTTCATAGTACCTTTCAATCGGTGTCCTTAGTATCGCCCTTATGTCTTTCCTATCCTTAATCATTCTATAATCAGCACCCTTACTGCTCACAAAACTACAACTTTTTTCTTTCCGATTAATGCCCTTTATCTCCCCATCAACGCCTCAAACCAACTCTTCTCCGTAACCACCACCATCGCTTCCAACTCATCCCCAATGGTTATCTCATCATTATCGCTTGTCCTGATTCTCACCTCGTATTTTCCGTTGACCCGTTTCTCCGAAACAGAAACAACTTCTCCTTGAACCTTCTCGCCCAACACCGTAATGGAAACAGACATTCCCTCTTTTAGCAATCCTGCTTGTTTCGCTTCCATGGTTGCTATACCCTCCGTCTTGGTTTGTGTCTGGTCGAACCTCACGCCAAAACTCACAGTTTCCTTGTAGGGGATTAGCACCGAGACCCCCACGATGGCCATCAGCACCAACCCGATGACTGCAATGCCGTATCGGTCCACTGCTGGCGGTATCTTGCCCACAATGTTCCTTACCTTTTCGCTTCGCAACTCTATGTTTCTTTCTTCTGCCATAATACTATTCAATTACCAAGTTCCAACTGGTTTCTCACCAGTTCAAAATACCTTCCTTTCAGTGCCGTCAGCTCGGCATGGGTACCTTGCTCCACTATTTTCCCATGCTCCAGCACAACAATGTTGTCGGCGTTCTTAACTGTGCTCAGCCGATGCGCCACAATCACCACCGTCTTTCCTTTGTAGAACTCGTTCAAGTTTTCCACAATGGCCCGCTCGTTGTTAGCGTCAAGGGCGTTTGTTGCTTCGTCAAAGAACAGGAATTGCGGATTCTTATACACCGCTCGGGCAATCAATATCCGCTGCCGTTGCCCTTGACTAAGGCCTTGCCCGTCCTGTCCTATCATGGTATTGTAACCCAATGGCAACGATTCCACATAGTCGGCGATGTTGGCGATACGGGCGGCATGGCGCAAACGCTCCATGTCAATCTCATCATCCGAAACGGCAATGTTACGGGCGATGCTGTCCGAAAACACATAGCCGTCCTGCATCACGGCACCGCAGATGCTTCGCCACCATACAAGGTTAAAACGTTCCATATCCTCACCTCCAACTGTGATTTGTCCCTCATTAGGGGAATAATAACCAAGCATCAACTTAACTAAAGTCGTCTTCCCACTGCCACTTGCCCCTACAATGGCCGTCACCTTGCCTTGAGGAATCTTCAGGCTGATGCCATCCAATACATAATTGGGCAAAGCCCCGTCGTATTTGAAGCATAGGTTCTCTATAGCGATATCGTTATCCGCAATACAGCTGACAGTCCTGTTTTCATTCTCTTCGTTCTTTCTCGTGTGGATCTCGTTCATGCGCTCCAAAGCGATACCCACGTCCTGCCATTGATACACGAATCCCACCAACTGCTCCACGGGACTGTTGAGTTGCCCGATGATGTATTGCACGGCCAGCATCATGCCAAGAGTCATCTCACCATGGATGACGGCGGCAGCGGCTAATACCGTGGTCAGGATGTTTTTCAGTTCGTTGATGCAGATGCCGCCCGCCTCCTGGTTCTGCTGTAGGCTTAGTGACTTCATGTTCATTTCAAACAAATCAGCCTGGGAATCCTCCCATTGCCACCGCTTGCGTTGCTCGCAACCCTGAAGCTTGATTTCCTGCATCCCGTTGATGAGTTGGAGCACCACGTTGCGGCTGACGGCCTGCTTCTCGAAATATTGGTAGTCGAGCAACCGCCGACGTTTTAGAAACAGCAGCACCCAAAGGCCGTAAACGACGCTTCCGGCAAGAAACACAAGGAAAATGTTCAGGTTATATACCAAAAGCACCACACCGAACACAACGAAGCTGAACACTGAGAACACCACGTTCAGCGTCTGCACCGTTAGAAAACGCTCGATGCGCCCATGGTCTTCGATGCGTTGAAGTAGGTCGCCCACCAACTTAGTGTCGAAGAACTTCATGGGCAACTTCATCAGTTTGATAAAGAAATCGGAAACCAAAGAGATGTTAATGCGTGTACCGATATGAAGCAAGATCCTTCGTCGTATGAAATCGATGGCCGTGCGGCTCAACAGCAGCATGAGCTGGGCAATAAGCACCGTCCACACAAAGCCAATGTCCTTGTTGCCTATGCCCGTATCAACCATGGCCTGCGTAAGGAAGGGAAAGACCAGCTGAAGCAAACTGCCAAGCAGCAATCCAAGGATGAGTTGCACAAAATAGCGCTTGTATTTCACAAAGTAACCCGAAAGAAACTTCAACTTGTGGCTCTCTATTGATGTCTCTCCCTCGTTTTCATAAAAGAGACGGGTCGGCTCCATCAGCAGAGCCACGCCTTTGTCCTCTCCCTTGGTGCTGGTGCTAATCCAGTGATCGCAGAACGCTTCACGAGTATAGGTAATCAACCCTTTCCCCGGGTCGGCAACAAACACGTTCTTTCCCAGTATCTTGTACACCACTACGAAATGGTTCTGGTTCCAATGGACGATGCAGGGCAAAGGTGCCTTCTCTTTCAAGTCTTCATAGGAAAGTTTGCCTCCTACCGTCCGTATCCCTATCTTCTCCGCCGCACGGCTGATGCCTAACAACGACACTCCCTCACGCCCGATGAAAGTTTCCTCCCGTAGCGTGTCAAGCGAATAATGCCGTCCGTAATGCTCGGCTACCATTTTCAGGCAGGCTGGGCCACAATCCATAGCATCGGGTTGGCGGATATAGGGGAATTTCATCACAACCTATTGCTGTTCTCGTTGCTCCCTAGGTGATTCTCAAACCGCTTCAAATTCTTGCGGTTAAAACTATAGCGCACCGTAAGGCGGATGTAACGTGCATCGATGATGTTGTCGCTTTTCGAAACAACTCCGTCCAACAAGCTCACGCGGTTGCCGACATCGGTGTTGAGCACGTCGTTCACGCTGAGTGTGGTTTGCAGGTTGCCGTCCATGAACCTCGCCGAAAGGTGCAAGCCCATCTTGGGAATGCCTTGCGTTACGGCATAACCGCTGAGCTGCGAAGAGGAATACAAAGCGTAGCCGCCAAATTCCACATCGTATTTCTTGATGAGTACATATGAGAAGTTGAGGTTGGCATAGTAGCTCCACAGAGAGTTACGGTAGTCTATAGCATCGCCGCTGTTGTAAAGCATATAACGCACATGACCATTGAAACCGAGGTTCAGCCGCTTGTCGAAGAACCTCTTTGACAGGTTCAGAGTAAACTTCAAGTCGTCACTTTTGCCGAAGTTGCCGTAAGTATAGCCGATGATGACGTCGTCGGCATCCAGCTGCGGCACTTGCAGTACCGTGTTCGTGGCATTAGCATACGAAACGCTGAAATTCAGCCAATAGCGGAAACGGTAGCTGAAGTTCAGGTTGTGGGTAATCGAGTGCTTCAGGTTGGGGTTGCCCTCCACATAATAGACCGGGCTTTCGTATTTGCGGAATGGATTCAGGTAGGTGAAATTGGGCTTCCCATAGTTCCGGCCAAAAGTGAAGGTGAAGTAATGATCCTCGTGGGGTTTGTAACGCAAAGTAAGATAAGGACGGATGACATTGTAATTGTAAGGTGTCGTGATTCCTGTGGTTTCCGAAACGCCCAATGTCCGCACATACGAGTCGTTGAGCGTGACCGAATAATTGAACTTCTCGCTCACTTGATGACCAAAGATAAAGTAAGCCACATAGTTGCTTTCCGTGTAGTTGAACTTATTAGAAACCAATGAGTCAGGCTGCCAAGTGTCATCAACGAGGTTCTCGTAAGTGAAGTCGCTTTGCAGGTCAGAATGGCGGAAAATGAGGCCCGACTGGATTTGGAACTTGTCCCACTCGCGGTAATAGTCGGCGCGAGACGAGAAGAGCCAAGCCGAATAAGGCGAGGCATCACGGTTATAATTCACGGAATCAAGTAGATAGATGTATTCACGCAGGCTGCACGACTCGTTGAGGTTGCGGCTCAAATTGGCATCGACGGTGAAGTAATGCTTGGGGTCGTTGAAGTTATGCTTGTAGTAGATGTCGCCCCAATAGGAATGCGAGTCGTTGTGCACCGTGTCGGAGGAATGGATGGCCGTACCTCGGTCGAGGATAAACTCGTCGATGTTGTCGTGGTCGAAATCGAGGCTTCCCGAGAAATTGATATCCAAGGAGTTGTCGTCATCCATCTGGATGCCCGTGCCCGCCTGCAGAAAGTATCGGTTCTTGTCGTTGTAATGGTTGGCCTCGCGCCGCATCAGCGTGTCGCCGTCCTCGCGGTACTGCCAATAGCGGTAGGAATATTCCCTCGGATTACAGTCCTGCGACAGATATAAATAGGTGTTGGTCTTCAATGTGCGGTAGTTGAGGTTGAGCGACGAACACGGGCCGAGGCGTTTGCGCATTTGCAAAGAGCCAGAGACGGTGCCGTAGAAACCCGTGGCCAAGTTCTTCTTCGTGATGATGTTCACCACGGGACCGTCCCACTCACCCGCGAAGCGCGGCGGTGTTTCGTACATGATTTCCACTTCGGCGATGTCCTCAGCGCGTTCGCCTTGCAGCATGTTGGTCAATTGGTCAAACGACATGCGGATGGGCCTTCCGTTGAGCAACACGAGCACGGCTTTATTCAAGATTTTCAGAGTATTGTCGCTCACGCTGTAAAACGAGCCAGGTATTTCGCGCAAAGCGTCTATGTAGGTGGCTGCGGGCGGCAATTTCAGTTCGGTGATGTTCATGCGAAGTTTGTCGAACTTGTCCTCAAAGACCTTGGAAGCGGTAACTTGCACTTCATTCAACATTTTCACATCAGGGTGCAGGCGTAGCGTGTCCATGCGCACGTCTTTGTCGAGATTCACCTCAAAAGACAGTCTCTCAAATCCGGTGAATTTCACCATACCTTTGTAACGGCCTTCATTGAGGCCTCTGACTGCAAATTTGCCCTGATTGTCGCTGACCCCGTAGATGGCTTTGATGGTGTCATTTCCTTGCCAAACCATAATGGTGGCGAAAGGCAATGCTCCCTTATCGTCGCACACTGTGCCGCTAAGGGTGTAGGTTTGAGCTATGCCTGCTGTGGAGAGCAGGAACAGCAGCAATATTACTAACGTGAAATGATTTTTCATGATGCGTATAAGTATTGAAATTAATAATGAATTGCAAGCACTTGAAGTACACAGGCTAACATCGCAGGCAGCAGTACCACACACAGGATCTGAAATTGAACCGCATCCGCCTTTGATAGCGAACAGATCATCTACAGACAAACTGTCAAATTGTTGAAATTCTGATAATTTTGACATAATACTATTAGTTTAATTATTAGACTCTTTTCATTTTTTACTCTGTCCATCTGCAAGAAAGCAGAGTCTATTAACTTTCTTTTGATGGCTTGTTTATTAACTAATCATTCTAATATTTCACTCCTTAATCCACTTCCCACTCTCCACTTCCATGCCCTCGGCAACCACCTTCCAAACATAAGCCCCCGCAGGCCACCTTTCAGCATTTATAGAAGTGACATTCTCCGTAATCTCCTGCCTATAAACCATCCTCCCATTCATATCATACACCTCCACCCGCGCATCCCATAACCCCGTGCGGATATATAGCACATCCTTCCCCGGATTAGGATAGGCAGTAGCCACAGCAAAGCCATGCGAATGCGCTTCCTCAACATTCAAGAAATCTTCGGGCGTGATTCTGAAAATGCAGTGATCAATTGTCTGTCCAGTAATATCATCATTTCGTCTAGAACTAACAATACAGCCTCCTGAATGGCAAGCTGATATGCATTTCAGATACAAGAATTCCTCTGGCTTGAAATAGATTTCGCTGTATTTGTTCAAATCCTCATCCAAATAACCTACATAGAAATTCATATAGCGAGTATCTCTATATTGGCCATTTCCCTTCATGCTCGGAAGCAAATCCATCCATCCAAGCATATACACCTCACCGTTTGGGCCAATATCCAAATCGACTGCATCGTCATTGCCTTCAGGAGTACTAATGCCCCAAGTCCAGTTCAGTAGGTTGAAGTTTTCGTCATATACACCCATCAGGATGTCCATTTTGCCTTTTCCTGTTTCATTCTTCTCTTTCTGATCTAAAGGAACATCACTGCAAATCGAATAAGTGCGCCCGTTGTGCGGATTGACACATAGATGCGTAGGACATTCAGAAATGCAATATAACCAACCCGACAGATAAGGCGAGGAATAATAGACCATTCCGGCATTCTCAACGACTGAAACGGTGTTTAAATCTTCATCAAGGGTATGGCATTCAAACTTATATAAGTTGGCATTCTTTGTGATAATACGACATCCCAACGAATCGGGGGTAATGAAGAACAGGTTTGACAACAGCCCGGTCACGCCATCAAAAATCCTTTCTTTCACAAAATCGCCATTATTATCAAACTTCACCAAATGCACGGATTGCATTCCATTGACCATATAAAGGCTGTCAACGGAATAGGACAGCAGCAGGCTTCCGTCTTTCAGGAACACGGGATAGATTTGGTTCGTGTAAAGGTGTGTTTGCTGAGGGTGATTGAAGTCAAGACCTTCCCAGTTGTAACCCGTGTATGTTACTGACAAGTCTTCAGGGTCGACATCCACAGCGCAAAGCAAAGGTAGTGTGTCGTTATCGTAATAGCGGAACGATGCGTAACGGAATTTGCCGTTCATATAGTTGCCATGCACCCAAAAATCCATCCGATTGGGCAGACTAACGGAATCAAGGATTTCTCCCTCGTAGGTGATCTTCATTATAGCAAGACCTCCACTTCCCGAGTTGGTCCCTCCAAATGCCAAAAAAGTGTTGTCGTCAATACCTATAGTATGTTGAACAAACACACTGTCGGAACGATAAATAACACTAAAATCCCGTGAAATCTCTTGAGCAAAAACATAGTTAATACATAATAGAAGAATAACAAGAAACGTTAGTTTTCTTAATAATTCCATGATAGCCACACTTAGTACAACTTTCTTCATTTTACGAGTTTTTAATTTGTTAATACTATTGTTGTTAGGTGGGTTTCTTTTTTTTACCCCGTCTTGCGAAGAAATCTATCATTGCTACGCAAAAACGGGTATAACGACACGCCAAGGACGTATGCCCCACGCGTTCAGGTCTTCTCGTTTTGCTTCGGGTGCTTGTGAGATATGGCAATCTTCCACAAAAGCAGTGTCTCCAAGCACCTTGTTTTATTTATAGCCCCTCTCTGGAGGCCTCAATGGATGAATTTGTTCTTCCCTTTCATAGTCATTGTGTTTCGATCATCAATCCGTTACCGTAAATTCTCCCGAATACTCATCCCCATTGGAAAATGTAAAGGTGACAACATAATTCCCGGCGTTGGGAATGTAAACTTGCAAACCGTTTGGCGTAAGCACCGAAAGGCATTGCACAGAGGCTCCAGCAGCTGTGGCAACCTCCACAGAAACCTGCCCCATGTTTTCATTGAATACCACTGTAAGCACATGACCATTAATTGTAGGAATTATGGAATTACTCCTGCTAGGACCCGAACAACTTGACGCTTCTATTAGATCAATAGTAATCCCATCTCCTTCCGTTTCCGTTCCAGTTTCACCGTGTACGAAACAAAAGGCTCCTGAAAGGAACAAGCAGAGCATCAGAATCAATCTTGTCGCTTTTTTCATCTCTTTTAAATTTTAATTGGTTGTGAATAAGTTGAATAATCTGCTACGAAAGTAGTCCTTTCTGATAATACCCTGCAAGCAAAAGTGCGGGAATTTTGCGTGAATGCGAAGGAATTTTGCAGGATGTAAACTCAGGGGGGGTAAAACTACTGATTATCAACAACTTAGAAAAACAAGATTTTTTGCAAAATTGTAACCCAGTGTTTGATGGCATGAATCTGCTTGTCGCACTTCTTCCATTGGTCGATAGGTATGGCCAATCCGCACAAAACATAATGGCTTGAAGTCCCTGGTATCTCAGGCGTTCCCGACTCGTCAATATAACAAAAGTACATCATAAAGGATGACGTTTATATACAAAAAAAGCGACTAGTTTCTGGGAAAACACCCATGATAGAGACGCTTGGCGACTCTTCCTAGACGCATTGCAAAAATACAACTTTTTTATCACGCAGCAAGGATATTCGAAAAAAAATGCAGTATTTTCATTATTTTTCCACAATTATTTGGCCGCTGGTCAATGGAATCTATGCCCCATCCGTCCTATAAGTCCCATCCCATCGTTCGTAATCACGATAGTACGACAGCACGTCAGCACGAACAACAAAAGCCCCGAAGGGGCGCCACGATCTTAACCAGGGGTGCACCCCCTGGCATCTCCAAGTCAATCCTCTCCCTCTCCTTACAGGAGAGGGCCAGGGCGAGGCTACTCCTCCACAAACTCCTCCACTCCAGCCACACCCAAAACATAATCCCGAACACTCTCTTCAATCCCCAGCCGCCTCTTTAGCTCACCAGCCTGTTTCCGTACCGTGGAATACTCCCTTTGCCGCACCACAGCAATCTGCTTGTTTTCCATCCCAAGCAGATACAAATAGCACAGCAGCAGATCCTCCTGGGCAATGCTCGGATAAAGGCACAGCAATGCAGGCTTCACCTCGCCATAATAGGCCGAAACAACCTGGCCGAATTGCGTAAGCGTCTCGTCATCAAAATTGACACGGTAACTCGTATATGGTTTCCTCGTGGTGATTTGCAGATCTCGTACCGCGTCATTGATTTTGACGCACACAGGCTCCCTCACAAACGCTTCATAATGCCCTTTTGCATCCGTTCTTTTACGGCCAAGCTCCTCCTGCAAGGTGTTCACATTCCGTTTACTCAGCTGCAAACTTAGCTGCAACTCTTCCCGCTCTTTCTGGTATGCCAATCGCTCCGCCTCTAATTCTGCTTCATGCCGTTGCCTCGTCTGTTCTATCTCTTTATCGGATTGGTCTTTCTGTAATCTCAATTCAGCTTCATGCCGCTTCATCATCTCCTCCATCTTCTGCTGATGCTTCCGTTCGGCCTCCTCCAACAAACGCTCGGTTTCTGCCTGCTGTCTTTTCAGTTCTTCCTCATGGCTTCGCAGGGCCGCCTCCATTTGCTGCATAGCCTCAGCCTGTTTGGCCTTCATCTCCTGTTCATGCTGCGAGTCTTTTGTCTTCAAAGCTTCCTCGTGTTTCTTTACGGTCTCTTCCAAGGTCTTTTCCGCCTCCGTCTGCCACAGTCTGAGCTCCTTTTCGTGCTCTTGTTCCGTCTCACCAAGCATCCTGTCCGCTTCCTCTTGTTGCTTCTTTAGTTGTTTTTTGTTTCTCAATATCAGCACAAAGTAAACAACCAATACGACAACAATAATGGGGATAATGATTCCCAAAGCTTTCTTCATAGCTTTTTCTCGTTCTATTTCAGCATGTCTTTCCTGCTTTTGATTCTGGTAATTCTTGAACATGGCTTCAAGCTCGGAGACCAAGGCTTTAGTTTCTCCATCCGTTTTCTTATGGTTAGCCAAAAACCGCATGCATTCTTCCGATTTTGCCTTATCTCCAAGATGATCATAATCGACGAGCAAATATTCCGCAGCACGTATTTGTAAAGACACATTATCCTGGTTCTCAAAAACAGGCTCCAAATAATACAAGGCGGAATCGAAGAATTGCTCAACAGTGAAAATGCCTCCTATTATCAAAAACCGGGTTAGTTTCTCCTTCTCACTATTCGCATAATCTAGCATTTTCTTTATTGCTGTTATGGAAGCATCTGCCTCCTGTTCTACCTGATAATCGCAAAGTGCTTTCGTGGAAACAACATCTCGATATACAGGGTTATTAATATCAGATAACCCTTCAATGGCCTGCCCATAATATTTTCTTGCAACTTCCTTCTCTCCCATCTTGTCATATTGTCTCCCGATGTGATAATAGGTATTCGGGGTCTCCTTTGACAAAGAAGGCTCGTTTTGGCAACAAGACAAAGCTTTTTCACCACAAAAAAGGGCTGGATCCATCATAAATTGCGCCGAAAAAAGTTCCAAAAGCCTATTGTACGCATAGAACATGAAAACGGCCTTCTTTCCCGTCAGTTCTTTTTCTTCAAATTGTTCCTCCATCGCCTCCAAAGCCTTCAAGTATTCCGCACAAGCATTCACCACGTCGTTCCGCTCATAAAGGCCCGCACCATTAATATAATGTGCCCGCGCATCCAAAAACACATTCCGTTCCCGTAGGGACGCACCGCATGCGTCCACTTTGCGCCCGTCCGCATTATATCCATCTGCCACCACAATAGAATCAAAATACCCCACCGCTCGTAGCAAATCATCCCTATTGCTTTGTTGTTTGTAATTCTTATACAACAGCTCAGAAATCAGCATCTGGCAGT
The DNA here is from genome assembly GCA_045616045.1 of Bacteroidales bacterium. Taxonomy (GTDB): domain Bacteria; phylum Bacteroidota; class Bacteroidia; order Bacteroidales; family F082; genus Limimorpha. The sequence goes on from JAZLGA010000108.1 coordinate 14,547, forward strand.
AATGCTCCTCAAACGCATCCATGCTATCCGTCTCCACCTTCGCCGCAAACTCCATCATCACCGCCAAAGCACTGTCCGGCTCTTTCCACATCAGTGAGTCAATAGCCTCCAACTTCCAGCGGGCTTCTCCCTCTCCTCCAGGAGAGGGTCGGGGTGAGGTCCTTTCCCCCTCTGAGAGGGGGCTAGGGGGAGTACAACCCATCACAAGCATCATCAAAACAATCCCTATATAAAACCACCATTTCATGCCGCAAATTTAGTCAAATTCCATCAAAAACAATCAAAAATCAATTCAAAACAATTCAAGTGCTATTGTCTAATTCTTTTTCCCAACCTATTATGCCGTTTTATGAAAAACAACTATTTTTGCAGGCAGTAAACAATAACTGTCTAACATGGAAAGTAAGACATTCAATATCTATTGCGACGAAAGTTGCCATCTGGAGCACGACCACAAGAAATTCATGTTCCTCGGCTCGGTCAGCAGCGCATATCCTCAAGTCAAAAGGCATTGCCGGCGCATCGAAGAACTTAAGCGAAGCCACAACTTCTACGCAGAAATAAAATGGGCCAACGTGTCGATGTCAAAACTCCGTTTTTACCTCGACCTTGTAGATTACTTCTTCGATACCGACCTCCGCTTCCGAGCCATTGGTATTGAGAAGTCAAGGATCAAGTGCGACGATTTCAACACCTCATTCGATGATTTCTACTATAAGATGTACTACCAGTTGTTGAATTACAACATCGATACACTCTGCCATTACAATGTCTATCTCGATATCAAGGACACACTGAGTGCATTGAAAGTGAGAAGGCTGAAGGAAATCCTTAATGTAAAGTTCGGCGTCTTTCGCAATGTCCAAAACATCCGCTCCGACGAAAGCCTTTTAATGCAGCTCACCGATTTCCTGATGGGTGCCATCTCCTATAACGTGAACGACGAGGCAAAGGCAAATCCTGCAAAAGTCCAAATCATCGAAAAGATAAGCAGACACGCCCAACTGCCCGACCTTGGCAAGACCAATTATTCCAATAAGTTAAACCTCTTTTTTATAGAACTGAAGTGATATGCCACACAATCTGATTAAAGTTTACAATGAGCTGCTCGATTTGGTGGCCTATACGGAAATCCAAAGGACGGAATCCTTGAAGCGCATCTTCAATCGCGATATAGCTGAAAATCCTAATTTCGCATTCAGGACAAAGAAAATCAATCCCACTACAGCCGATGGCGAGGACACCATGGAGCGATTCTTCCGTCATCTCACAACCATGATAACCGATAAGAGCATCAACAAAAGAGAGTTCGACATGCAACGTTCAAGACGACTCCATTGGATAAAGTTTCACATTGAGGAATCAAAGAAAGACAACATGAAGGTGTTTTCTGTCCAGGAATCCCAAGGCATCAGGACCTACATCTACGATGTGAACGAACAATACGTAATCATTCTTGAACCATTGCGCAACAAAGATGAGTATTACATGCTGACGGCATATTACTTGGAGGGAAAAGACGCAGCCAGAAACAAGATGGACAAGAAGTATAAGCGAAGAATGAGCACTCTCATGTAAAGCAAAAAACGCGCAACTTCAAGGTTACGCGTTTTTCGATTTCCTTCTCTCAAATGAGAGATGAACTCGGCTGCAAAATTACGAACATTTTTATTACTGCAAACAGGTTGAATCAACATTTTTCATAAAGCATCGTAATTTAGAATCGTTTCTAATTAACTTTCTGCTATTTGGACGCATCCCCCGCCGTCCCTAAAACCTCATCGAAAGGCAAGCTACAACAGGCCGAAGGGGGTCGGGCTTTCTGGGGGTGCGCTATCGCCTGCGACCTTCAGCGGTTCCGAGGCCATCTTCCTGTTTGGTGGTCCTGCGAAAGCAGGCGATGTGTTGCTCAACATAGTGCGCAAGTCGTTCGAAGCGTACCTTCGCTTTATCTTCAAAGGCAGAGTTGAGATTCGTGTCTCCGAACTACCCGACAATGATGCGGCTTTTCTTGGCGCTGCGGCGTTGGTGAAGGCGCAGTATGTTGGTCCGATTAATATTGCGTCTATGGCGTTAAAGTCAATCATAATTCCAAACTTTTTATAAACTCTTCAATTTCAGGTTTTTTACCTCGTCTTGACGCATACCTAACCACTTTCGTCATATTGATGGAGTATCGGCTGAAGACATTCCTATAAATATGCGCCAGTTCGTTTCCTTGGTAAGCTTTGAAAAGGCGTTTGTCACAGAAAAGATCCACCAAAATCATTTCAAGCGAAGGGACTTTCACTTCCTCAACGGTTTCGGTAACGGTTTCGGTCGGTGCCTCCGACACCATGTTCTTCACCACTATAGGCTTTGTGTCGCTCAGATAAAGATAGTTGTCAATCACATCATCCGTCGGGTTGTAATACACTTTTTTCAATTTCTCCAATAGGAAATGGAAAACCGATTCAGCAGCATCCTTTTCCACGGCAACCACATAAAAGCCTTGAGCGGTCAGATGCTGTGAGAAATTGTTGATTAAAGCTGTATCCCAAAGACAAAACTCAGCAAACGGGAACTGCTTTCCGACAGTCTTGGCCAGTTTTTTCAGCTTTGCATCTACAACTGGATTATACGAACGGCTTTCCCCAATCTTGAAGACCCCTTTTGAAACACGTGACAACACACCGTCTTTCACCAACACATACACGCGCCAGTTGATGGAGGAGTCCTTCAGATCAGGTTCCGATTCGCGAAACCAAGCCGCAATATCAGAAGTCTTAAACAAACCTATTGGCATGAAATGTTCGATAATTTCCTTTTCTTGTATCATTCTTTCCGCAACTGTTTTTTCGACTGCAAAAATACAATTTTTTGGCAATATCTGTCATTATTGCCAATTATTTGCAATAAAAAAAACATCAAATATATCATTTCATTTTGTCTATTTGGGCGCATCCCGCCGCCAGTTATCACCCGCCCGTCATTCCCGCTTTAAGTTTGCAGCGTGAAAATCGTACAAGGTTATTTCCTACCTTTGTTGTATGAAGGAGGGATTAACTTCCAGAGGATAATCCGACATTCCCGCCAGACCATGAGTCCAGCCTGCGCTGTGGACCCT
>JAZLGA010000109.1:0-16007 GCA_045616045.1 Bacteroidales bacterium
GACGGGGTGGTTTGGCACCTCGATGTCGGCCCGTCACATCCTGGGGCTGGAGAAGGTCCCAAGGGTTCGGCTGTTCGCCGATTAAAGTGGCACGCGAGCTGGGTTCAGAACGTCGCGAGACAGTTCGGTCTCTATCTGTTGTGGGCGTCAGAGGCTTGAGGGGAGCTGACCTTAGTACGAGAGGACCGGGTCGGACGGACCTACGGTGCGCCGGTTGTGTCGCCAGATGCAAAGCCGGGTAGCCGCGTCCGGAAGAGATAAGCGCTGAAAGCATCTAAGCGCGAAACTCGCCCCAAGATGAGGCCTCTTCAGAGGGCCGTGGGAGACTACCACGTCGATAGGCCGCAGGTGGAAGCGCAGCGATGCGTTGAGCCGAGCGGTACTAATTGCCCGAGTTGCTTGCAAGTGCCGTCCCGGGAGTTTCCGGGCGGCCCCCCGCTGTTCTGTAGCGAATACGTTCGCACTCTTCCCTCATGGTCCCCGGTCCGACAGGGCCTTGTGTGGCGGTTATTGCGCGGGGGCGCACCTCTTCCCATTCCGAACAGAGAAGTTAAGCCCCGCCGCGCCGATGATACTGCGGTAAAACGTGGGAAAGTAGGTCGCCGCCCACCCTTAGCAGGAAGTGTATTTCACTCCCTGCTTTTTTTTTGCCATTTTATCATTTTTTTTATATCTTCGCGTCTTCATGTGTTTTTTTAAATTATTTAACAGGCCTAATATTTCTTACTTCTTTGAATAGCCTCTACGGTTTCTATAGTTGTATGATTGCCTGTTTTTAATATTTAGACCAAGGCGGACTTACTTCGATTAATTGTGCTTCAGCACAGTGTACCTGTCCGCCGTTTGCCTTTTAAATACTAAACCCTTCTTGATATGAATAAGGAGTTAATTAAAGCAGCATCTCGATATGGATTTGAGCTGTCATATCGCATACGATAATGACGACGATGTGCTCTTACTATAGCCTCAGCCCACGGGGAGAACGGCACAGTGGTGATATTCAATACATTCCTGGAATGGTTGGTGCGGCTGAGTATATCGAGCTTGACTTACCAATCTTGGAGAAACATCAAGCCCGTTTTGTGACCTTCACCTGCAATGCCTATTCTTCTGGTGGTATCTCGCCAAACACTATGCTTGGTTGGATGAGTTTAGCCTATCCAATGACCATCTCAAACAAAACTGGTGTGGCTTACGACCCATCGTGTGTGCAGCACCTTGTCAAGATAAGCAGCGACAACCTGTCGAGATGCTTCGTCTTTGGCATTCTTGATGTTGCCCGTCACGAGATGATCTGGCCAGAAGCAGCTTTCGATGGACAAACAGTAGGAAGTCTCAACGCTGCTGGCATTTGTACCTATTTGCGCAAGTTGCAGGCCAAGACGAAGATCGGTGACATACTTAAACTGAAAGCCGAGGTGCAAAACATCAATATCGTTGCCTATCCTGAACAGGCCGACGAGGTTTACGACACCGTCTGGGTTATGAACACGGCGGCAGTGAGTAAGTTGCTGTTGGGTTAAGTGTTGATATGACATGTGACACGAGTATTTGGTTAATTGTAATGTAAATTGGAGTTAAATTGGAAGTTACAGGATAGATTAAAAAACGAAGAGTTACGTTATTTGGCTTTAAAAAGTTGATTATTTGATTGCTTGTCATTATCTTTGCAGTGATAAAACATAAGTATCCATTATGAGTACCCAAACCAAAAATATGATTCTTCTTATTAAGAGCTAGCCAGTGTTGCGTGCATGGCTTTTCGGCTCTTTTGCGAGAGGAGAAGAAACACCATGGAGCGATATGGATATTTTGGTTCAATATGACAGGACTAAACCTATTGGCTTGCTCAAAATAGCTGATATTCAGTTAGATCTTGAAAATATGTTGGGTCGCGAGGTTGATATTGTTGAAGAAGGCACATTGAAGCCTTGGGCTTTTGAGAGTGTTGACAAAGACAAAATATTGATATATGAGAGAATATAGTAGAGATAAAATAATAGAACTAATTTTTGCAAAATCTAAAAAATGACCGATAAAGAAATACTTTTAGGCAAAACACCAATCCAAATCCAGGCTATTGTCGATGAGTTGGGGCTGCCGAAATTTACTGCAAAGCAGATTGTTGACTGGATTTATCGCAAGCGTTGTCCCTCGATTGATGCCATGAGCAACCTTAGCAAGGCTTCGCGTGAGGCTTTGGCTGAACGTTATGAGGTTGGCTTGTATGCTCCCGAAAAGGAGCAGGTCTCGACCGACGGCACAAAGAAATATCTTTTCGCTGTGGGTGACCATTTTGTGGAAGTGGCTTATATACCAGAACACGACCGTGCAACCCTCTGTGTTTCGACCCAGGCTGGGTGCCAAATGGACTGCCTTTTCTGTGCGACGGGTAAGCAGGGCTTCCAGAAAAACCTCTCCGTGGCCGAGATTGCCAACCAGATTTTGAGCCTGCCTGAGTTTGACACTCTCTCAAATATCGTCTTCATGGGCATGGGCGAGCCGCTCAACAATTACGACGACCTCATTGCTGTGCTCGATATTCTCACATCGGAATGGGGCTTGGGCTGGAGTCCAACGAGAATTACAGTCTCAACCTGCGGTGTCATACCTAACATGAAACGCTTCGTTGAGGAGTCGCGCTGCAACCTTGCAATAAGCATGCACAGTCCGTTCCATGATGAAAGAATAAATTTGATGCCTGTTGAGAAGGCATATCCTATAAAGGAGGTTATACATGCCTTGAAGCAGTTTGACTGGCGTGGGCAACGTCGCCTTTCGTTCGAGTATATAGTTTTTAAAGGCCTGAACGACACCAAAGACCACGTCAACGAGATTGCCAGGTTGATAGGCAGTATGCGGTGTAGAGTGAACTTGATTCGATTCCACGATGTGAAGGGCATAGAGCTGAAGAGTGCCGACAACATCGCCATGATTGCATTCCGTGACGCATTGAATAAGAAAGGAGTCATCGCCACCATCAGGGCTTCGCGCGGTCAGGATATTGACGCTGCGTGCGGTTTGCTATCGACAAAAGAAATGATGAAATAAAAATGGACGGTTTCCCGTCCATTTTTTTTATAGCGACTTCAGCCATTTCCACTGGAAGAGTATCATATAGAACACTCCCACGGTAATGGCAGCATCAGCAAAGTTGAAGATAGGTCTGAAGAAAATGAATCGATCATCTGGACCGAAGAAGAAGTCGGGTATCCATGAAGCACTTTCTCTGCCCACGTTTATTATCGGAAAATAAAACATATCAACGACCTTGCCGTGAAGCAGGCTTGCGTATCCACCTCCTTCGGGGAATATGGTGGCAAGTTGTGTATAAGTGCTTTCGCTGAACACTCTGCCATAGAAAATACTGTCGATGATGTTGCCCATGGCACCTGCTATGATGAGAGAAAGACCTAATAATACGCCAAATTTTGTGTTTTTTCGAGTCAGCCTTGTCAAGACAATAAAAAGGAATATAACTGCCAAAATCCTGAATATGCTCAAGGCCAGCTTCAGTCCACCGCCGTCAAGCCAGCCAAAGGCCATGCCGTTGTTCTCAATGAACAACAACTTGAACCAGTCGCCAACTACAGCTATTTCTTGACCTATGGTCATGTGCAATTTGACCCAAATCTTTATGATCTGGTCGATGACGAGGACCGCCAGGATAACTATGGACGACTTCAGCAGTCCGTGTGATGTGTTGCCTTTCACCGTTTCTTCTCTTTCATTTTAACCTCAAGGCATACTGTTGTTGTAGGTACGCAGCGAAGCCTTTCCTTGGGTATGAGCTTGCCGGTCACACGGCAGATGCCGTAGGTCTTGTTCTCTATGCGCATAAGTGCGAATTCCAGACTTTGGATGTATTTCTCCTGACGGGCGGCAAGTTTGCTGTTCTCGTCGCGTTGCTCCATAGAGCCACCGTCTTCCAGCATCTTGAATGTTGGCGATGTGTCGTCAACGCCATTCTTGCTTCCCGAAAGCGAAGAACGCAGTGTTTGCAGGTTCTCGCGTGCTTGTCCGAGCTTCTCTTTAATGAGCGCTTTGAATTCTTCAAGTTCCTCGTCAGAGTAGCGTACATTGGGTTGGAGTGCTTGTTCTGTACTCATATTTTCTCGTTTTATTGTTGTCTATGCACCTGCTATCAGGCTTTTTTTATCGTTATTCTTACCTTAACATCGTCGTTGAGTTCCTCGGGGGTGATATTGTTGTCCATATTGTCGGAAATCTCAATCTCCGAGAGGGTTTCTGAGCAGATGTATTGTCTGTATTTTTCAACTGCCTTGTATGTCTTCTCGTTCTTTTCTATTGTCAGGACAATGTGGTCTGTGACTTCCATTCCGCTGTCTTTGCGCATGTTTTGAACGCGGTTGACGATTTCACGGGCGAGGCCTTCGTAGTAGAGCTCTTCAGTGATAGTCATGTCAAGGGCGACGGTGTAGTTTCCTTCGGAAGTTACTGCCCAACCGGGGATGTCTTGTGTGTTGATGATGGCGTCGTCAATGTTGAGTTTTACTTCCTCGTTGTCGATATTAAGCGTCAGTCCGTTGTTTTGTTCGAACAGGCGTATCTCGTCCTGTGTCATTGCATCGAAACGGGCGGAGAGTTGTTTCATCAGTTTGCCGTAGCGTGGGCCGAGGGTCTTGAAGTTGGGTTTTATCTTCTTGACAAGAATGTTGTTGTCGGGTGTGAGGAAGTCGATGCTCTTGATGTTCACTTCCGAAGTGATGAGGTTGGCGACTTTTTCGATTTGCTGCCGGGCTTCTTGGTTGGCAACAGGTATCATTATCTTCGACAATGGCTGGCGTACTTTTATTCCGGCTTTCTTACGGAGCGAAAGCACCAGTGAAGATATGAGTTGTGCAGCCTCCATACGTTCCTCAAGGGCCTTGTCGATGAGTTTGTTGTCAGCCACTGGGAATGTGGTGAGGTGTACTGACTCGGCTTTGTCGCGACTTGTCACGGCATTGAGGTCTTGATAGAGTTGCTCGCAGAAGAACGGTGCTATGGGCGATGCCAGTTTCGCTATGGTCACGAGGCATGTGTAGAGTGTTTGGTAGGCCGACAGCTTGTCATCGGCGTTGTCGCTGCGCCAGAAGCGGCGGCGCGACAGACGTACGTACCAGTTGCTCAGGTGTGCATCGACAAACTCCTGTATGTAACGGCCTGCGCGGGTGGGCTCGAAGTCGGCGTAAGCATCTTTTGTGTTGATGATAAGCGAATTGAGTTCTGACAATATCCACCTGTCTATCTCTGGACGTTTGTTGAAGTCGATGTCTTTTTCGCTATAGTCAAATTTGTCAAGGTTGGCATATAGTGCGAAGAATGCGTATGTGTTGTAAAGTGTTCCGAAGAACTTGCGTCGCACTTCGTCAACACCAGCTTCGTCAAACTTGAGGTTATCCCAAGGTTGTGAGTTGGTTATCATATACCAACGGACAGCATCGGCTCCGTATTTCTCTATTACTCCGAACGGGTCAACGGCATTGCCCAGTCGTTTTGACATCTTGTTGCCGTTCTTGTCCAATACCAAACCATTTGAGATGACGTTTTTATAAGCCACGCTGTCGAAGCACATCGTTGCTATGGCATGCAGTGTGAAGAACCAGCCACGTGTTTGGTCAACGCCTTCGGCGATGAAGTCGGCGGGGAAGATGTCCTTGCCAAGTTGTCCTTCCTTGCCCATGTAGTGATATTGTGCATAAGGCATTGCGCCCGAGTCGAACCATACGTCGATGAGGTCGGGTTCGCGGAACATCTTCTTGCCTTTGGGTGATACAAGGATAATGTTGTCGATATATGGGCGGTGTAAGTCGAAATCGTCGTAGTTGGTCGAAGCGTATGGGTTTTTGGTCATAAAACCTGCTTTCATTGATTTCTCAATCTCGCTGCGAAGTTCATCTACGCTACCTATGCAAATCTCTTCATTGCCGTCTTCGGTACGCCAAATTGGAAGTGGTGTGCCCCAATAGCGAGAGCGTGAGAGGTTCCAGTCAACAAGGTTCTCGAGCCAGTTTCCGAAACGTCCGCTTCCTGTGGCTTCAGGTTTCCAATTTATGGTTTTGTTTAGTTCAATCATACGGTCTTTCAACGCCGTTGTCTTGATAAACCAGCTGTCAAGTGGATAGTATAGCACGGGCTTGTCGGTACGCCAGCAGTGTGGGTAGTTGTGGGTGTGTTTTTCGCTTTTGAAGAGTTTTCCTTCCTCTTTTAGCATTATAACTATCTCAATGTCAAGCGATTTATCTTTTTCGGTCTTGGTGGGGTCGTAGGCATTTTTGACGAATTGTCCGGAGTAAGGCTTGTAGGCCTCAGCGTCCATGTTGTTTTTTACGAAGTCGGGGTCGAGGTCTTCGATGCGGAAGAACTTGCCGGTGCGGTCAACCATGGGCTGCACCTTACCGTCTTTGTCGATCATTTGTAGAGGCGGTATTCCGGCTTGCATGGCGACGCGTTTGTCGTCGGCGCCGAAGGTGGGTGCTATGTGGACTATGCCTGTGCCGTCGTCAGTGGTGACGTAGTCGCCAGGGATGATGCGGAAAGCACCTTCGCCAGGATTAACCCAAGGAATGAGTTGTTCGTATTCAAGGCCTACAAGTTCAGAGCCTTTGACAGTCCCAAGTACTTCGTAGGGCAGTTTCTTGTCGCCAGGATTCCAATCTTCGAATGCTGGTTTTTCTTCTTCCGATGGGAAGAACGAGCTCATCAGAGGCTTGCCTAAAATGAGGTATGTGGGTTCTCCCGAGACGGGGTTCACCGACTTCACGAGGTTGTATTCAATATTAGGGCCTACGCAGAGTGCTGTGTTTGAAGGAAGTGTCCATGGCGTTGTTGTCCAAGCGATTGCATGAGTTGAGAGTTGAGAGTTGAGAGTTAGGAATTGGTTGCCAAAAATAACTTTCAACTTTTCATTATCGACTTTTAGCTTGAACATTGCCACGCAGGTGAGGTCTTTAACGTCGCGGTAGCAGCCAGGCATGTTGAGTTCGTGCGAACTGAGTCCTGTGCCGGCGGCGGGAGAATATGGTTGTATGGTGTAGCCTTTATAGAGAAGGCCTTTGTTGTAGAGGTTTTTGAGCAGGAACCACAGGGTTTCGATGTAGTCGTTGGTGAAAGTGATGTAGGGGTTGTTGAGGTTGACCCAGTAACCCATCTTGCGGGTGAGGTCGTCCCACATATCCTTATATTTCATCACTTCCTCGCGGCAGGCACGGTTGTAGTCGTCAACGCTAATCTTCTTGCCTATGTCCTCCTTGGTGATGCCGAGTTTCTTCTCCACACCGAGTTCCACGGGCAAGCCGTGTGTGTCCCAGCCAGCCTTGCGCACCACGTGTTTGCCGTTGAGTGTTTGGTATCGGCAAATGATGTCTTTTATGGTACGAGCCATGACGTGGTGTATGCCAGGTGTTCCGTTTGCCGAGGGTGGGCCTTCGAAGAAGACGAAGGAGTTGTCCTTGTCGCGTGTGTCAAGACTCTTTTGGAAAGTGTCGTTTTCTTCCCAGTATTTGCGGATTTCGTCTGCTGTGCTGGTGAGGTTCAGCTGCTTATACTCTTTGTATGTTTTCATAAACTCTTTAAAATAGGTGCTGCAAAGGTAAGAAAATTATCGTTTTGGAAAGATGAGTTAAGAGCTTTTTTTAGATATGTTGACAATCTATGTGTCGAAATGCATTATTTTTTTGCCAATCGATTTTAAAACCTTTCGGCATGGAAATTAAAAGATTCGCATATTATTGACTTGATACTTGGGTGATGGCAAATGTCATTCTGAGTGCGAGGCGCATGGCTAAGACAGGCACAAATTCCGGAAAGGAATTTTGCAGTTGCATGGATTTTCCGAGGTGCAACGGGACGAGGAGTTTATAGTTCTTGACAATAGGAATTTTCTATAAATCAAGTTAAAGAAAGCTCCTACGGAGCATAGCTTGCAGGATTATAGTGTCTTTTAACCTGATCCGAAACTTTTTTTCCTTTTCAGCACTTGATAAGTTTTCAATCTAAAATGATGGCTTAAAATATTAATTTTGGTGAATATAATCCCCAAATATTATAATTTTTGGCGGTTTAACTCTCCAAAAATGATGTTTTTACAGGATTTCGTAGAAATTATCCCTGTTGACAGTCTTTATTTCCGTGTCAGGATAGGCTTTTGTGAATGTGCTTGAAATTTTGGCTTTTTTCGATGGATTCCATTTGAACTCGTAAGCCGTCATTTTGCCATTGGCTTCTTCTATGTAGTCTATCTCCTGTTGTTGGGTTGTGCGCCAAAAATAAGTGTTACAGTATAATTCCTTGTAGTGGTTCTTTTTTTGCAGTTCGCTTATAATCCAGTTCTCCCATAGTATTCCGATGTCATTGCGTATGCTGATGTCGCTGAAATTGTTGATGAGAGCGTTACGGATGCCATTGTCGTAGAAATATATTTTTCTGCTCATTTTCAGTTCGTTTCGCAAATTCCGACTAAGTGATGGCAGTCTGAAAATCACTTGTGTTTGCTCCAAAAGCGTGATATAGCTCTCAACCGTTGACTTGTCGATGCCGAGAAGTCTGCTCAATTCGTTGAGCGATATTTCGCTGCCAGCTTGATAAGCCAAGGCTTGAAGCAGTTTCACCAGCATGTCGGGTTTCTTTATGCGCTGCCATTCAAGAATGTCTTTATATAGATAGCTGTCGGTCAGTTGTTTAAGTATAGGGATCTCATTGCCTGGATTCTGTGTCACATCGGGATATGAGCCAAACACAAGCCTTATGGGGAGTTTTTTGATTTCGTTGTAGAGACCGTTTGCTGCGGAAAGTTCTCCGAACGACAAGGGGTAAAGCTTATATTCCCATTTGCGCCCTGTCAGCGGCTCGTTAATCTTATTTGCTAAGTCTAATGATGAACTGCCAGTGAGAAACAGTTGTTTTTCTTTGAAGTTGTCTGTCAGCAATTTGGCTTTCAGGCCAATTTTTTCGATGCGTTGCGCCTCGTCGATGACTATTATGTCGTATCCACCTGTCATGCTTCTGTATTTTTCGGTGGTTATGTCGTTTAGGAGCGTGCGTGTTTCCAAATCGTCACCGTTGAGCCATAGACATTTGTCTTCGTTTTTAAGAAGTGTGTTCAGCAAAGTTGTTTTTCCTACCTGCCTTGCTCCTATTATCACAATGGCTTTGCCGCCAAACATGTTTGTTCTGATGGATTCTTCAATTTTTCGAGTGATCATACATAGAAATTTTCTGCAAAAATACTAATTTTGGTGAATATAACCCCCAAATATTATAATTTTTGGCGGTTTAACTCTCCAAAAATGGTGTTTTTTATAAAAATTATAGGCCGGTTAGTAAAAAAAAGTATCGTTCGTTTACTAAAAAAACTTATACAGCTCCAATGGTGTTTTTACCTTTTCAGGGCTGAATAGTTTCTGCAAATCGGTTTTTAAACCTTTCGGCATGGAAATTAAAAGATTCGCATATTATTGGCTTGATACTTGGGTGATGGCAAATGTCATTCTGAGTGCGAGGCGCAGGGCTAAGAAAGGCACAAATTCCGGAAAGGAATTTTGCAGTTGCATGGATTTTCCGAGGTGCAACGGGACGAGGAGTTTATAGATCTTGACAATAGGAATTTTCTATAAATCAAGTTAAAGAAAGTTCCTACGGAGCATAGCTTGGTAGATTATAGTGTTTTAAAGGGATTGCAGAAGACGGCCACCGCCGACAACGGCAAGGAGTTCGCATGACACAGGGAGCTCACCGAAGCGTTGGGAATAGATGTCTTCTTTGTCCGCCCATACCATTCGTGGAAGCGTGGTGCCAACGAGAACATGAACGGCCTCATCAGGCAATATGTTCCGAAAGGTTCGTCTTTCGAGGACCTGACGGGTGAATACATTGAATTGATACAGAATAAGTAAAACAACAGACCGAGAAAAAACTCGGATTTTTGATACCAATTGAATATTTTATTACTAAATTCACACCCGATATTAAACTAAACATTAACAAAGCAGACGCTTCATATAATCATAGGTTGTTAATTTAATCTTTAAACAATTTTGAAATGGCAGATGTCATATTGTCCCAGGCATACTTTTGCTTTTCCTCGACAATATTCTGTTCAAAAAGAGCTTGCCTATTATTATGGAAATAGTCTGCCAGCGCACCGGCAATCTGTTTTACGTCCGGTTCCACCACATAACCGATTTTGCCGTCCGGAACAATTTCAGCCAAACCTCCCACATTGGTTACAAGCATTGGTTTTTCAAAATGGAAAGCAATTTGTGTCACTCCACTCTGTGTTGCTGTCTTATAGGGTTGGGCAATGATGTCGGCAGCATTGAAATAATATTTCACCTGTTCATTTGAAATAAAATCTGTACGAAGGACCAGTTGATCGCGAATGCCAAGTTCGTCTATCATATCCTGATAATGCTGCTCGTTTTCATAAAATTCTCCCGCCACAATCAATTTAACCTTTGCAGTTCTAATTGTTTCTTCAGCAAACGCTTGAAGCAATAAGTCTAAGCCTTTATAGGAACGTATAAAACCAAAGAAAAGCACATAACGAAAATCCTCAGACAGGTTCAACTGTTGGAGTGCCGCTTCTCGTGGCATTTTTTCTCCGTAATGATCGTAAATGGGGTGCGGGGCAAACGTCTTGGGGCAATGGCGCTTGTCAAACTTATCAATATCATCCACCACTGACTTTGACAAGGCAACAAATGCATCGACTGAATTGACAAAATAAGGTGGAAGAATTTTATCAAGGATATTTGGCTCATGGGATATCATATTGTGTACCAATGCAACAACTTTTGAATGGGCATTTTTACGCACTTTGCACGCGATAGTTCCCATACAAGGAGCCATAAAAGACATCCAGTATGCAAAGATGACGAGGTCGGCATTCTTTTTTGCGATTTCGCGACCCACTTTCAGCCAGTTGAACGGATTACAGGAATTTACACGACGATATATTTTCAGTCCTGCTGGTGCAGATTCCGTACTATACTGTGTTTTTCCTGGAAATAAAAATCCAGGATACTGCAAGGTAAAAGTATAAATTTCAACGTCGTTGCCTGCATTCTGGTATTCGTATGCAAGGCGTTCATTAAAAGCTGCGAGGCCGCCGCGATAGGGATATGCTGTTCCGACAATGATAACTTTCATAGAATGATGATTGAGATGGCAAAATTATTAAAAAAGATCGGAATTGGAATAGATTTTGACTTATAGGTCATTTGTTATCTTTGCCACGATTTGAAAGCCAAAAAGCGGCCTTATGAACAAAAAAAAGCCCGTCGTGAGGATTGCGTATAACCAAGCGTAACGGCACCAGAAACTGGGAACTGCTTTACAAGTGCATGGCCTGCGGACGTCAGTTCCATTCTGGTGACACAATGACCGACAAAGAGCTGTGCTGGCGTCCTATCAGGGCAACAAGCAGACAGTTGGCAATCCAATGCATATTCGTGGCAGGAGCCATGTCGGGATTGAACATCATAAACGGGCTAAGGCAGTCGTTCAAGACTTGTTTTGTCGTTGTTGATTTTTCAACATGACGTGGACCCATAACGACTTGGATAAACTTTCTTGGTTCTCCTATTTTTTAATTATTTGATATTCAGCTCGTTTGTGTATATTGGGGAATTCTGCTCAATCTACCGAGTAAAGATACTTCATGCTGCAAAGCATAGATTTTCCCGAATATGCAAGCTATAAATTTGTCACAACATCTTCATCATTTCACTGATAATCTCCGTCGAATACGCATTTGCCACTTCCTTGATGAAGTTGCCGAAGTCGAAGTGGGCGTTGCAGTCGGCACTGTCGGAGATGATGCGTATCACCACGAATGGGGTGCCGAACTCGCAGCACACTTGAGCAACCGCCGCTCCTTCCATCTCGACGCATTTCACATCGGGCAGGAGGCTGAGAATGGCATCGCGTTGCTCGGCACCATTGATGAACTTGTCGCCGCTGGCCACGTCGCCACAGTGCAGTGTCGTGTTGGTGATGTTGAACTCTGCTGCTTTCTCCTTGTCAATTATCACACCTTTGCCGCGCTCTATCAGTTGGCTGACGGCCTGTTTTGCGATGTCATGCAAGCGGCTGTCGGTCTCGATATATATTCTGTTGAGCAGAGGTATCTCAAATTGTTTCTGTATGGGACGCGAATCGAGGTCATGCTGCACGAGACGGTTTGCCACCACCACGTCGCCGACCTTGATGCCTGTAGCTATGCCGCCTGCAGTGCCTATAAACACTATTTCATCGACCTTGAACACGGTGATGAGTATGGCGGAGGTCATGGTGGCGGCCACTTTGCCCCATTTCGAGAAGGCCACGACACATTTCTTGCCTTCAAGGAAACCCTCGAAGAATGTGCGACCACCTATATCGTGAGTCTTCACATCGGTCATCAGTTTTTTTACCTCGTCAATTTCTTGCGCCATGGCGCCAAGGATACCTATTGTTTTCATTTGTTGATTTGTTGATTGGTTAATCTGTTTAATTGTTTATTAGACCGTGACTCGCGACTTCGTGGCTCGTGTCCTGCAGTCTCGTGTCACACCTCCTACTTCCTATCTCATAGTTCTTAACTCTTAATTCCTAATATCTATCTCCTACTTCCTCCATGTTCTCGATAGCTTTGCACATTCTTTCATACCACTCTTTGCCCCACTTGCGTATCATTGGTTCTTTGAGAAACCTGTATAAAGGGACACCTTCTTTCTCGCCTTTGCGTTTTGCTGGCACACACACCGACCATTCGTGGTAGAGTATATGTGTGAAGCCGTCTTTCTCGACTATCCTTATTGGATAAAGGTGACAAGAAATGGGTTTGCGGAAGTCGGTTCTGTTCTCTATAAAAGCTTTTTCGATGGCGCACAATGCCGTTCCGTTTTCGTGGAAATAGACAAAAGCACACTCCTCCCCGTTGACGAGCGGCGTTACAAGGTTGCCCATGTCGTCATAGTCATAGACGCCGCCATTTTCTATGGATTCAATGCCTTCCTGCCGCATATAGGTTTTTATGGCTTCGAAGTTTTCCTCTATCAGGCCTATCTCGTCAGGCTTGAGCGGCGCTCCGGCGTCACCAGCCACGCAGCACTCCCCCTTGCACCGTGCCAAATTGCAACAAAAGCGTGCGTTTATGAACTCATCGCTTACGATGATGTTATCAACTATTACCATACCGCAAAGATAAGTCAAAAAAACACAGCCAGGCACAAATTGTTCAAAACTTGCCGAAAAAATGCTCTTTCTGCAACGAAAAAATTTTTAATTTTGCACAACCAATATTAGCCGACTGCTGAGATATTACAGCTGGCGGCATATAAACATACTGTTATGGATTATGAGATGTATCTTGAGCCTGTGCCAGACAGATGCTTTGACAATGAAGGCATGGTCGAAGGCATGCTTGGCAAGACCATGAGCATTTACAGAGAGGGAAAGCCTTTTCCGGAACTTGATGGTGTTCGTATAGCTTTTGTGGGGGTTGGTGAAGATAGGGGGAGTTATGACAACATTGGGTGTTCTGACGCACCTAATGCCATAAGGGAAGCTCTGTATATGCTTTTTGACCATCATGAGGATGTTGGGATTGCCGACCTTGGCAACTTGAAGATAGGGCAGAAAGTGTCTGACACCCATTTTGCCTTAAACCAGATAATGACAATGCTTTTCAAAAACAAGATATTGCCTGTGGTATTGGGTGGAAGCCAAGATTTGACCTATACTATGTATAGGGGTTATGAGTTTACTGGCCAACTTGTCAATATCGTTGCTATAGACCCTACTTTTGACCTTGGTGATGATTCGGAAGAAATAAATTCACATTCATATTTGAGTCATATCATTATGCACAAGCCTAATTTTTTGTTCAACTATACAAACATAGGCTATCAGACATACGATGTCAGCAAGAAGTCTCTCGATTTGATGAAGCAGCTACTTTTCGACATTTACCGTTTGGGCAACATGAAATCGAATATTGAACTTACCGAGCCGCTTATAAGAAATGGCAACATACTAAGCATTGACATGTCGGCTTTTCGTGCAGCCGACGCTCCGGGAGTCACCAATCCATCGCCTAATGGTTTTAATGGAGAAGATGCTTGTCGCATGACACGTTATGCCGGCCTGAGCAGCAAACTGTCGTCGTTGGGAGTGTTCGAATATAATCCCCATTGTGACGTTAATCGACAAACAGCGGGTTTGATTGCACAGATGCTTTGGTATTTCATTGATGGGTTCGCAGGCCGCACCAACGATTTCCCAACAGAGGAAAATCGTGAAATGTTCCGTAGGTTTTATGTCCAGGTAAGTGATGTAGAGGAGGAACTTGAGTTCTTGTGTAACAAGGTTAATGGCAAATGGTGGATGTCGTTTGTTCTCCCAGGGGTTGAAAATCCCAAAAAACACTATATACCTTGTTCGAAAGAAGACTATCAACAGGCTATGAAAGATGAGTTGCCAGACCATTGGTGGCAGTTTTACCAAAAACTGATGTGACTCTTTAAACTATATTGAATCAGAAAGAGATTGAAAGCTGCTTTAAGGATATTGGTATTCACGGTTTTGGCTTTTGGCTTGACAGGGTGTTACAGTAAAAAACATACACGCCGTAACACCTATCAACACACCACAAGTGCCAAACCTGTTGCAGGCAATGCCGATGCCCTCGCCTCCGACATAAAAGCCGACGCCGTTATCGTCTATGCTATGAAGCTTGTTGGCAAACCATACAAGTACGGAGGCAATGGCCCCAGATATTTTGACTGCTCTGGATTCACCAAATACGTTTTCGAGAGTTTTGGCATAACGCTTAACCGAATCTCTGCCGACCAGCTGAGCAACGGTGTGAAGATAAAAAACCAGAAAGACCTCCGTCGTGGCGACCTTGTTTTTTTCAAAGGACGCGACCTTAACAGCAGCAAGATAGGCCATGTGGGGATAGTGACAGAGATGGACAAGGTTACCGGACAGTTCAGCTTCATACACGTGTCGTCATCATCAGGTGTGACTGTGACAAAATCCACCAATGAGTATTATAGAAAAAGATATTTGGCAGCTTGCAGGGTGATATATTGAGTTGATGGCTAATTGCTGATGGCTGATAGAAATATAGTAATGACAAAAAAACATAAAGAAATGGCAGACGGATATTTGGAAAAAAGATACGAAGAGGTTTTCGGCGCAGGTGCCAAGAGAACCGTAGTGAAACACAACAGTTTAGACACGTTATTAGAGAAAAACCGCAGTTGCCGCGGCTATCAGAAAGACTATGCCGTGAAGCGCGAAATGCTGGAACGCATTGTGGCCGTCAACACGAAAATACCGACAGGCAAGAACCAGCAGGTGTTGCGTTTCAAATTGGTGACAAAGGAAACAGGAGCCGAAAAAGTGCTGGAAAACATCAAGTTGGGCGGCATGTTGCCCGAATTGCATCTGCCCTATCAAGGCACTGAACCTGAAGCCTTTATCATTGTCTGCACTTCGGTGCCCGAAACGAAAATCATCGACATCGACCTCGGCATTTCCATGCAAAGCATGTTGCTGAAAGCCACCGAAATGGGACTGAACGGTATCATCATCTGCGCTTTTAACAAGGCCAAAATCACCGAGGCTTTCAACCTGCCATACGAACCTCTGGCAATCGTGGCCATCGGGAAAGGTGCCGAAAAAATCAAGTTAGTAAGTATTGACGAAAGCGAAAGCCGCGCCTATTACCGCGACGAAAACGGCGTTCATTATGTGCCGAAAGTAAAGGCGGAACAGATAATTTTGTGATTAGAATTGTAATCAGAAGCAAACGCAGCAAATGGCGTTTCTGTGAATTATGACATTTTTCGGATTTTTTTATCTGACAATAAAATATAATGATTATCCGCAATTAACCGACTAAAAATTTGGCTGAATCGCAGGAAATGCTTATCTTTGCACCAAATTTGAAATTCCACTGCAAGATGAAGTTGTTTGAATTTACCCAACGTTTTCCCGACGAGGCATCCTGCGAG
>JAZLGA010000110.1:0-5070 GCA_045616045.1 Bacteroidales bacterium
GGTGGGGGAAGTTGTGCACTGCAACCTCAAAAAAAGCCACTCCGCAACCACATCACGACTTTTCAACAACCCAGAACGTGCGCATCGAATGTAAACACTCCTTCTTGAATTAGCAAATTTTTATTCTGCGGAATTTAGGTAAACTGATAACAAAAAATGACAGGTATCAAAAAAATTACATTGGGCTTGTTGGCCTGCTTGATGATTGCAGCTCTTACAATCGGCTGCTCGAAAAAAGAGGAAACTGGAACCGGAACCGGAACCATTTACGGCATCGTTTCCGTTTCAGGAGAACCATTAAAAGGTATCGGTGTTTCATTGTTTGTAGATGGGGCTCTGCTGTTAAAGACTGTCACCTATGATGACGGTCACTACGAATTCTCAGACCTTAAACCCGGGGAATACACACTTGAAATTGAAACAGAAGGATACGAAACCTTCTCTACAACCGTCTTGGTGGAGTCGGGAAGACAAGCGCGGGCTGACATGCAGTTGACATTAGTAGAGACAGGCATGACGGTTATCACCTACGAAGCGGTTGTGTCAGTCCATGCAACTTTACTAAAAGGTCATTGTTCATACAACTATTCCAACTACAAACCAGATGAAGTTGGCTTTTATTATTCAACCTCCACGCCTGTCTCCAATGGCACAAAAGTAAAAACTAATGATGTAACAGAATCCTACGGTAACTCCGATTTCAAGGTCGATGTTCCAAATCTGATGCCTGGCACTTACTATGTTCAAGCCTATGCGAAAAACTCTAAAGGCACAACTTTTGGAGACACCAAGACGTTTACCGTCTCCGATGCCCCATACGTCAAGACACTTGATGCCACCAATGTCTTACAAACCTCTGCGACATTGAACGGAGAAATCTTATTTGCTGGCGATCCTGCTTTTACGGAACGTGGATTTGTTTACTCGCGTTCTTTTACTAACCCTTCAATTGACGACCCTGAGATTTCCACGACAAGAAGAATCGTCTCTGGCACTTCTACGCTATTCAGTGCCAACATTGACAATCTGACAAACAATGTCACCTATCACGTTAGGGCATACGTGACCAATGCCAATGGTACCGTTTATGGCGAGTCTGTTGAATTCAAGACAGAAGATCCTGATGCCTATATTATCAGCATTCCTACGTTAGGCTTGATGATACAAAAGTATGACATAAGTAGTGGCGCCAACTGGTCCACAGCAAAGAATCTTTGTGAAAATTCCACCGTTGGCGGCTATTCTGATTGGCGGTTGCCCACTTCAGGCGAATTGAAATCACTATATTCGTATGCCGTAACCGTGAATTGGAATGTGAATAGTGTCGGCTACTTTTATAAAGATTTATATTGGAGTAGTGATAGTTATAGCTCTTATTATGCGGTTGATATGAGTAATGGAACTAGTTATACTTATAGTAGCTCTAGTGTCTTCCGTGTTCGTGCTGTCAGGAACTTATATTAGTTGGCAGGCGGGTTTGTGTGGCTATATAAATACAGAATACTTCAAGAAGTTTATAAACTTGGTCATTCCTCAGAAATATGTCTAAACAGCAGGGAAGCATGATGTTCCCCTGCTGTTTTTGTGTCTCTTATGTAATTTATTTGTAAACAGTAATTGCTTTCGACAAACTCAGGCGGCGTGTGTTCTCCCGCCGGTTGAGCTGCGTTGCTCTGAGCATGTAGTTGGTGAGCAAAGCCGAACCGTCGAAGTGTCGAAACCACGGCATGAAGATTCGACAGGCTAAAGCTGGAACGACAAAAATCCACCAGTTCCGCCTGATTCCCTGACCTTTGACCTGCTGCTGATAAGCAATAATACGCAGAGAAAACTTGCACCGACAATTTTTTTCATGGATTATTAGCCAAAAATCGAACAAGTCAAAAATGCAACTTTTTTGGATTACGATGCAAAAAAGTATTGACTTTTTTGGATTACGATGCAAAAAGTTTGTATTATTCCAAAAATAGTTTTTATCTTTGCACGGTGGATTCATAACTTTAACAAGTCATGTTCAAAAGAGAGTTGCAGCAAATCATTATTGAGAAATGCTTCAAAGGCAAGGCTATCATACTTCTTGGCGCACGACAAGTTGGAAAGACAACATTGCTCAAAAAGATAATAAAAGAACAGCAAGCAGAAGTGCTTTACCTGAATTGTGACGAGCCACAAACTGTCGCTACACTTGCCAACCGCAATTTGAAAGAGTTGCAGATGCTTGTGGGAACAAACAATATCATTGTAATAGACGAGGCTCAAAAGGTGGACAACATTGGCTTGTCGCTCAAATTAATGGTCGACAACTTGCCTGACATACAAATTATTGCCACTGGCTCATCGGCTTTTGAGCTTCGCAACCGTTTGAACGAGCCTCTTACAGGCAGAAAATTCGAGTACCAAATGTTCCCCATATCTACCAAAGAGATTTACGAGTCGTTGGGCTACATTGAGGTGAAACGGCTGTTGGAGCCACGTCTAATATATGGTTCTTACCCCGATATCTTATCAAATGGAGACAACCCGAGAGACATCCTCCAACTTTTAACCGACAGCTATCTTTATAAGGATATTTTAGCTTCCGATAACCTGCGCAAGCCAGATGTGCTAAACAGACTTTTGCAGGCTTTAGCATTTCAAGTCGGCTCTGAAGTGTCGTACAACGAATTGGCGCAAACCATAGGCAGTGACAGCCGTACGGTTGAGCGTTATGTTGATTTGCTTGAGAAATGCTTCATCATCTTTCGTTTGAATGGCTTGAGTCGCAATCTGCGCAATGAATTGAAAAAAACAAAAAAGATATATTTTTATGATAATGGCGTGCGAAACGCCATCATTCAACAGTTTGCGCCAATAGGTTTGCGTGATGACATGGGTGCTTTGTGGGAAAACTTTTTTATCTCTGAGAGGATTAAGTATAATCACTATACAAGACACAATTGTAACATCTATTTTTGGAGGACTAAGTCACAGCAAGAGATTGATTATATAGAGGAGAGCGATGGCACTATGACCGTTTTCGAGATGAAATGGAATCCTAAAAAATCCACTGCCAAATTCCCCTCAGCCTTTCTTGACACCTATCCAGTAAAGGAAACGAATGTCGTCACCTCTGATAATTATTTGGATTGGCTGATATGAGCTTTTTTTTGCCCTTGGCAATAGAGCCAATCTTGTCCAGTCCTGCCAGATTTGTAATCCGACATCCTTGGAATAGCTGATTTATTGCCTAAGGCAATGAACTAAAGGTTGTAATCCGCCACGCAAAATAGCATAAGCGAAATCCACGATGTTTCTATTTGTAGAAACAAATGCTCTTCAAAAAAATAATTTTTGTAAGTAGTTGTAAATGTTTGCTTTAATCATGAACAAATGTGTTTTTCCAACCTTGTTTGTCTTTGCTTTAATGAAACACCATGGCAAAACAAGTCTTGGCGGAGTTTTTTATGGTAAGTCAACTACATCGGCTTAAACACTATCTTCTCGTCGGGGAACTCTTTCTCGCGGAGATACATGAGCATATATACGGGCAGATAGATGCTCCTGTCGTGAACCTCGATGTTTCCTGTTGTGAACACAATGGATTCTTTTATGGCATATTCTTCGTTTTTCATCACATTGCTGAGAGCGTTGTGCCGCTTGTAGTCCTTTCCCGATTTTATTTCTATCGGAAGTGCGTGATTGTCACGCTCTATCACGAAATCAAGCTCGCCCTGCTTTTTGCTGTTAAAATAGTAAAGGTCATATCCGTGCGAGTGCATCTCTTGGGCAGCGAAATTCTCGAAGACAGCTCCAAAGTTTGCATTTATCTCTCCGATTATGATATTAAGTTGAAAACTTGATGAGTACATGCATGCCAACAATCCAACATCGTTGAGAAACAACTTGAACAGGCTCCGTTGCTCGTTGAGTTTCAATGGCACACATGGTTTTTCAATGTTATAAGCAGGCAAAGCTACACCTGCGTCGGTCAACCAAAGGAAACTGTTCTCATACTTGTCGAAACTCGCCCTGTCGTGCAGCGATTTCAAAATAAACCGCTTGTTTTGGGCGTTAAGTTCAGATGGAATCTTGTCGAAAACCTCTTTTATGAGCAGTTTTTTATCGACTGAATATTTTGCAATGTCTCTTCTATACAGTCTAATGATGTTATCTTGTTCGAACTTTACATTTCGCATGTTGTTGGTTTCAAGATATTTGGCTACTACGGCTGGCATCCCGCCTATGACAAGATAAAGACGCAGTAATTCCATCATCTTCTCATGCACGACATCGTCAATGTGTGCCCTTTTTTCATAACACTCCCGAAGATGTATCATAACATCATCGCTCATGCCAAGTGACTGGGCAAATTCTTCAAAATCAAGTGGGTACATCTCTTTTTCAGCCATATATCCCACAGGGACGCTCCGCAGGTCTTTCAATTCAATTCCCAAAAGAGAGCCACTCATGACATAACGGTAGCTGCCTTCGTCAACAAGGAACTTCACTGCTGTGACAATTTCAGGGCATTCTTGTACTTCGTCGAAGAAAATCAGGGTGTTATGTGGCTCTAATTTTGTGCCTGTCATTGTCGAAATGCGCAACAAAATGTCTTTTGTGTCGAGCGGATTGGAAAAAACTGACTTGAGTTTAGGATTCCTAATGAAATTAAACTCGACGAAATGCTTGAAAACATCTTTGCCTACCTTGCGTATGGCATAGGTTTTCCCGACTTGTCGTGCCCCTGTAACGAGAAGAGCTTTTTTGCTTTTTAAAAAGAAATTTTGTAAATAATTGTAAACCTTTCTTTTAATCATGGTCTGATGCGTTTTTCCAACCTTGTCTTTGACTGTCTTATGTATTTTTCCAACCGCAAATATACGATATTCATGTATTTTTCCAACCTTATTTTGACCAATTTTATGTGTTTTTCCAACTTTTTTTGTCCTTGCTTTGTACCAGCCTCAAAAAGTAGACACGAAAAAATTTTTTAGTTAATAATTATTTACCGAAGTGGACATCGGTGATGTTTTTTCGTGTTTTGATTTTACAAAAGTAGACATTTTTTATGTTTTTACTACATTTTCTTGG
>JAZLGA010000111.1:0-30929 GCA_045616045.1 Bacteroidales bacterium
CCCAGAAAGGCTGAATGAGGTTGGTCCAAGCGTCGCCCCATGCGATGGCGATGCCCGTCAGTCCGTGATCGACGCCGAGGTTGGCACCTGCAGCAAACATGATGGGAGCCTGTATGGCCCAGTGCCCGCCTCCTGATGGTACGAAAAGGTTGAGTATGGCAGCACACAAGAACGTCAGTAGCGGGTAGGTTGTAGGTGTCGATATGTTTATGCAGCCTTCTGCGATAACAGTGCCGAGGCAGATGCCCGATTGTCCTACGCCGGTGATGATGCCCATGATGCCCGCGTAGAAGGGAAATTGTAATAATATTCCCGCAGCTCCAGTGGCGGCCTTGCCGAAGGCTCTGACGTAGGAGATGGGTGTGCCGTGCAAAATGATTCCCAAGAACAGGAACAGCATGATGACGCTGTTAAGGTCGAGGCTGCCGCCTTTGAAGAAGAGCTTGTAAACAAGATATGTTAAGCCAAGTGCCGAAATGACCCATGCAAGCACTTGCGAGTGTTCCATTTTTTCCGAAGGGGTGTCTTTTTTGGGTTCGGCCTTTTCCTCGTTCTCAAGCAGCAGCAATGGCTCTATGCTCACAACGTTGTCGCCTTTGGGGTGCATCAGTGTGTTGGTGATGGTGAGTGCGACGATGCACAGAACAACTATAATGATGTTGTGGTAATCGAAAATGGTGTCGTTTAGTGCTATTGGACTTGTCAAAATTCCGTTGGTGGCACTGCTAAGTGCTTCTCCTGGTGTTGCCATTGTAAGTGGTATTGAGCCTGACAAACCAGCATGCCACACTACGAAGCCAGAGTAAGCGGATGCTATGAGCAGACGGTAGTCAACACTTTTCACCTTCTTTGCCACTTCTTTTGCGAAGATGACACCTACGATGAGTCCGAAACCCCAGTTTATCCAACATGCTATGGCCGACAGCAGCGTCACGCCTGCTATTGCGGCGGCAGGAGTGGTGGGCATGGATGCCAGTCGCCCTATGCCTCTTTTTATTATAGGTGCTGCCGCAAGAGTTGAGCCACAAACCAAAACCAATGACATTTGCATTGAAAAGGCCAGCAGTGACCAAACCCCGTTACCCCAATGCTCAACCACTTCCAATGGCGTCTGATGGCAAACGGGTAAGGCTATAGCAAATGCTACTATGGTAAGGATGATTGCAAAGATGAATGGTTCGGGCAGATATCTCTGCACTACATTGACGCAAGCCTTGATGATTTTTTGAAACATTATAATAAAAATTTGGTAATCAGGTTGTTAGTTTATGTTTACGACTTTGTGTTGTTTGCTCCCCAATCCTATTATTTCGCTGTAATCTACGATGTGGGTGCCGTGGCGTTGGTTGATGCGTTCAAGCAATGCGGCGTTGTCGTTGTCGTCTGATGGTGTAAGGTTGAAAACTTGGTCGAGGCAAAATTTGTCAAGTGCAACAGGGTCGGTCGAAGCGGCTATGCCTATGTCTTTTATGGTAGGGTCGGCTGGGTGTGAGTCGCAGTCGCAGTCAATAGAGATGTTGTTGAGGACATTTATGTAAACAATGTTCTTGCCTTCGGTCTTGAAATAGTTATGAACGGCTTGGGCTGCTGCTGCCATCGATTCGATGAAAGGGTCGTTTTTCTCGGGTGACTTGTCCCAACCTTCGGGCAGGTTTGACCAAGTGTTCTCGACTGTGGCAAGTCTTCCGGCAGTGTGTATGTAAGCCTTTCCATTGGCAGAAGCAACACCAATGCTTTGGTTTTTTAGAACTCCACCAAAACCACCCATGACATGGCCCTTGAAGTGAGCGAGGTTTATCATGAAGTCGTAGTTTTTCAGATGGTTGCCCACGATGTCGTATTTTATCCATTTGTCATCGCTGACAGGTATCCGCATCTCGCCCTCTTCGTCCATGATGTCAACTTTTGCAATGTCGAGGAAACCATGCTCACGTATGGTTCGCCAGTGGGCCTCTGAAGTGTTTCGGCTGCCTTCATAAGCAGTGTTGCATTCAACAATGGTACCATTAACCTTGTTCACTAGTCCTCTGATGAGTTCGGGCTTGAGGTAGTTGTGCCCGCCCAATTCGCCTGTGCTTATCTTGATGGCAACATTGCCGTTTGCTTTCAGTCCAAGTGCCTCAAAGACTTTTATTAGACCTTTTGGACTTATGTCGGTGGTGAAATATACGATTGGCATATTTGCAGTTGTGTCAGTTGGCTCATTCATATTGTCCGTTTTTTTTGTTGTTATCCTCTTTGGAACTATTGCTGCACGAAAACATAGATGCAACAATCAACTATGTGAAATATAATATGTTTTTCATTATTATGAATGTCTTATAAATTAGCAAAGGTAAGTATTTTTTTTGGATGTTTAGATTGTTGAATTTATTCAGCATTGTTTTTATGCACTTTCTCTTTATTTGACGAAAAATATGTTATTTTTGCATTTTAAAATCTAAAATAACTTTTAATCAACGGAATATAGTTATGCAAGATAAAAGAAGGGAAAGTTTTGGATCTAAAATTGGCGTTATAGCGGCAGCGGCAGGGTCTGCAATAGGGTTGGGGAATATCTATCGTTTCCCGTGCGAATTGGGTAACAACGGAGGTGCGGCCTTTTTGTTGGTTTATGTTGCCATTGTTCTTCTTCTAGGCATTCCCATCATGTTGTGCGAGCTTGTCATAGGACGGCGTTCGCAAAGCGATGTTGTGGGTTCGTTCAAGAAGTTGGTGCCTAAGTCGGCTTGGCCGATAGTGGGTTATTTGGGTGTCTTGAGTGGACTCCTTATACTGGCATACTATTCAACGGTGGCAGGCTGGACCTTGGAATACATATTCAAGGCTGTTACAAACGATTTTTATGGCAAGGACTCTGCGGCCATAGAGCAGGGTTTCGCCGACTTTCAAAACAACGGCTGGCTTAATGTGCTGTGGCAGGGCGTGTTTCTTTTCCTGACAGCTTTCGTGGTCTTCAGGGGTGTGCAGAAGGGCATAGAGAAATTCAGCAAGGTGCTTATGCCTCTTTTGCTGCTCATACTGGTGATACTGGGTGTTCGCTCGGTGACTCTTCCCGATAGCTTTGATGGCTTGACCTTCCTTTTCAAGCCCGACTTCTCGAAGATCGACGGCAATGTGTTGCTCAGTGCACTCGGACAGGGTTTCTTATCGTTGAGTGTTGGAATGGGCGCTTTGATAACATACGGTTCGTATATCAAAAAAGACGACAACCTGGCTACAACTGCCCTGTCGGTGGCATTTTTCGACACCTTTGTGGCTGTTCTTGCCGGTATAGTGATATTTCCCGCATCCTTCTCTTTCGGCGTGAAACCCACTGCTGGCATGGGCTTGGTTTTCAATACATTGCCTATGATTTTCAACAAAATGTCCTGTGGCTATGTGTTTTGTATCATTTTTTTTGTGCTTCTTGCCATTGCTGCGCTCACATCAACAATATCGCTGCTTGAGGTGCTTGTCGCTTATGTGTCGGAGGAGTTGCATGTCAGTCGCCATAAGGCAACGGTGTTAGCCACAACAGTTACTTTTGTAATAGGCATATTCGCATCATTGAGTCTTGCTGAAGGCTCACCGTTCCGGATTGCCAACGCCTCGGTGTTAGATTCGTTAGACAGACTCACAGCCAAGGTCTTGCTTCCATTGGGTGCACTGATGATTGTAGTCTTTGTGGGTTGGAAGCTGGGTAAGTCGGTTTTCTATGATGAGATGACAAATGGAGGCGTTCTCAAGTCGCATCTGGTCAAAATCTTCTTTTTCATCATCAGGTTCGTCGCTCCATTGGCAATTATGGTTATTTTTGTGAGTGGCCTGATGGGATAAAATGAAAACAAATAGACGCTATGGCATGCAAGGTTGCATGGCATGTGGCAGAACCTGATTGAGCAAGGCCGGTGACAGTGCCTACACGGATGCCGTCAATCACAGCGACATGGAAACGGCTCAAACCTTTTTGTACTCTTCGGCAATCTCTTTGCCAATCTTTTTTGCTGCAAAGGTCTCGATGGCATATTGGCGTATGGCCTCGCGGTCGTATTCGCTGCTGTGGTCGAGCATCTGGTTCATGGATTGTAGCAGTGCGTCCTCGTCGCCTTGGTTTATAAGAATCCCCCTTTCGGGTGACAGGATCTCGGTTATTCCGCCAACATTGGTGCTAACTACCGGTACTCCAGAAGCAAAAGCCTCGACAATGACGCAAGGTAGGTTCTCAAAGTTGGAGAAAAGCACGAAGAAGTCGGCTTTGGCAAAGAAATCGGCTACTTCTTTTGATGTCTTTTTCCCATGAAAAACTATGCAGTCGGACAGTCCGTGTTGTGTCACAAGTGTTTTGAATTCGGGAGCATCATAGTCGTGTATGACGTTTAGCACAAAGTCGTCGCGCTGTTGGCGGAGTCGCTCAATGGTGCGCAAGATGCCAGAGAAGTTTTTTGCTTCGTCGCGGAGGGTGGAGATGTGGAGTATGTTTTTCTTGGCGTTGTGCTGTGGCTCGCCGAGCCTGAAAATGTTGGTGTCAACGGAGTTGTATATTACCTTGAACTTGTTTTTTATGCCAATTCTTTCCATGTTGTGTTGCAGGTCAAGACTTACGGGTAGTATGGCACTCGCGTTATTGCCTGTCTTCACGATTGCTCTTTTCATAAAGCCTCGTAGCATGTCGGCGTTCTGGGGCTGGTAAATGGTCCAATGCTCTGTGAGAATGTATTTGAAACCGTGTCTCCATTTCCATAGCAGTGCGATGATGCCTATAGGGTAGGCTACATGAACATGGACTAGGTTGGGGGTGAAATATTTTGATATAATATATTGTAAACCAATATTATACATCTTTATTACATGCATCTTTCTGAATAGTCCTTTCTTGGCTGTGGAATAATGCACTCTTACCATTCTGTGGTGTTCGTTCTGTTCGTCGCGAATCTCGTAACCTGAAGTCATATTTCTGTCTTCGTATGCTGATAAGACAATTGAATTGCAGTCGGGCAGGGCGTTTATCTGGCGGATGCAGAAGTTTCCCAGTGTAGGGTCGTCGGGGTTGGGGCACCAACTGAGAAGATGGAGGATGTTCATAGTTTTACGCTTTGGATGTCAATCTTGAAGTATTTGTTGGGTTTCTCGTATGGAACGAGTTTTTTTGTTGGCAGGTTTTCGGGTAAATAAACAGCGCATAATGTGTTGGATATGTGGTAAATATTGTTGCGTTTGTCAGCTGGTGTGCCATCGAGTAAGGCAGCCATCACGTCCCAACGTATTGTCTCCGTGTCAAGGGCATAGTCGTGCCACACAATTATGCTGTTCTCGTCTCTCAGCAGACGGAAGGCTGTATCGGTGTCCTTCCTGACTGAGTCGTAATGGTGGTCGCCGTCAACAAAAACCATGTCGTATTGGCCGTAAAGAGGTGTGAAATCGTATGTGAGCGAGTTCCCGTAAAGTTGCTCCACATTGTTTGTGTCTTTGCTGAAAAAACTGTGTAGGTTGGCATATAACTCGTTGTGTGTCAGATTTATGATGTCTTCTTTGGGCAGGTTGAGCGTTGTACATTTTTTCACCACCTGTGCTAAGTTTGCTACGCTTTCGCCACGCCAAGTGCCTATCTCGAAATAGTGCTCCACATTGTAGCGTTGTGCCAAAGCTCTCAGCAGTGCTATGTCGATGGGCATGGTGGCGCCAGAGAGGTAGGCGTAAGGGTCGGCAGTGCCGCTAAAGGGCTTGAAGAGTTCGTCGATTTCCACTACAGGAAGACCGTCACCCATGTTGTGTTTTTTTGCCACGATGTCTTTCATTACGTCTTCGCTCTCGATGACGAGGTTGAGCAGGTATGGTTTTCTTATAATAAGCCCGATGGCTTTGAAAAGTTTCTGTATCTTGTTCATAGTATGTTATTTTTTGATAAAATGCTGTTTCATTTCATTGAAGTAGTCAAGTGTCTCTGTTTTAGTAAGCAGGAAGTCCTTCCACTTGAAGTCGGATTCTTTTATGAAGAAGACGAAGAGGAAAATGGCGTTTATTGTGTATGATGCCACTGAGGTCAATGCTGCGCCTGTCACGTCGAGGGTGGGGACGAGGGTGAAGCCCATGATGAAGGTGGCCGCAAGTCCGCATAGCGAGGCGAAGGTGTTCATCTGGTAGCGGCCTGTGCCGGAGTAGTAGTGGCCCAAGATGAGGAAGATGCAGTAAAGCAGTATTCCTGGTGCCAATATCTTGATGATGCTTGACATCTCGCCGAAGTCATTGCCGAAAATAAAAATGTAAACAGAACTTGGCAGGAGAGCCAGGACAATCACGGCTAAGGCTGACACTGCAAGGCAAATCTTGCAGAGGTTAAGTGTCAGACGTTGTGCGTATGCTCTGTCGTCGGTGTTGGCGATGCGGGCGTATTGCACGAGTGCGATGCTGTTGCTTATGATCCAGATGCTCTCGGCAAGCGAGACGGCATTGGAGAACACGCCCACGCGCCCCACATTGATATAGCGTTCCAAGAGGTAATAGCTGAGCCTTAGATTGAAGAATTGGACGAAATGGCCTGTCTGGTTGAGAAAGCCGTATTTGAACAGGTCTTTCATGACCAGCTTGTAATGGCTCTTTTCTGTTTTCTGGAATAGCGTGGCATAGTCGTGGCGCAGCATCCATATTCCCAGTAGGAACGAACTGGAGTATGATAGGTAAAGTGCCAATACATAGCCATAAATGTCGGTTCTGCCGAGGATTACATAATAAACCGTCAGCGTGATGATGCTTACGACAGGCTGGAGCAGGGTGTTGTAGTTGGCTTTGTTTATCTCTTCCTTGCCGACGAGGACCCTTGAGTTGATGGCACTCAGCGAGTTGATTAAGGCGAGGATTGCCACATGCATGGTCAGGTCGTCGCTCAATCCGGGGTAGAACCAGCGTATGGCACCACCCATGATGGCCGAGATGAAGGCCGCCCAAAGCACCGATGGCAAAAAGAGTTGCTTGAATTTGTGATGCGGAGTGAGGAAAACGATGCTCTCACCACAAACTATATCGCTGAAAATCAGTATGAAGGTGACTGTGGTGAGGAGCAGCGACTGTACGCCTTTGCCATCGTTACCCAGGGTCTGCGAGATGACCACGGCAATCAACAGGTTGATGACCGCTGCTGTTATCTTTGTCCCAAAGGTGTTTATGATTTTCTTGAACATAATGCTTTATCTCATGTCGATGAACTCGGCATCGGGATGTTCTTTCTCGGTGAGCGTGAAAAAGTCTCCGCTTAGTTTCTTGTCGAATGAGTATTCCTTTATGGTTATAACATGGCTGTTGTTCTCGGCGTCAACAATGGTGAAACTCTTTATCTCGTTTTTGCTTTCGTCAACGATAATGGTTATTCTTTCAGCGTGGTTTTCCGAGTTTTTGATTTCTATCGTCCTAAGTCCTCTGCCTTTGTCAGAACTGGCAAATTTGGTTATGTGGTGCTTGTATGTCTCTAAAAGTTTCATTGGCGACATTGAACCGTCGTCTTCTGTGATAAGGACTTCTTCGTTGTTGGGCATATATGTCCAAATGCTGCTGCCGTTGGATGTTACTTGTTGTTCGGGGAGAACTATTTTATAGGCATTGCCTTGTATCGTGACTGTGCCGTTTCGGTTTTCGTTAATGCCCTGGGCTTTGTTGATGATTTTGTAATCAATGCCTATTTCGACATTATTATGCTTTTTGAGGTTGTCGATTACGTGTTTCATCACTTGGTCGGCCGTTTTTTGCTGAGCCATGGCCAATGATGTCATTGTTATGAGTATGGTGCAAAATAGTGTTTTGAGAGTATTCATGGCATATCATTTTATATTATTATACCCATATCTCTCAAAATCTGTTCCAAAGCAAATTCGTCGGCTATTTTTACTTCGCGCGACTTGCTTCCAGAGAATGGCCCGACTATGCCGGCTTTCTCCAGTTGGTCGATGATTCGACCTGCTCGGTTGTAGCCTAATTTGAGTTTGCGTTGTATCATTGAAGTTGAGCCTTGTTGTGTTTGTACCACTATTCGGGCTGCTTCTTCAAAGAGTGAGTCCAAGTCGTCGCCGCTGTCGTCGGAACAACTGTTGTCAGAGTTGTTGGCATCTTCTGGCACTTCGGGCAGCAGAAATGCTTCTGGATAGCCATGTTGGTTGCCAATGAATTCTGTTATCTCAGACACTTCTGGTGTGTCGATGAAGGCACATTGCAGACGGACAAGGTCGTTTCCTGTCGAGAGAAGCATGTCACCACGTCCGATGAGTTGGTTAGCACCGCTTTGGTCAAGAATGGTTTTTGAGTCAACAACCGATATGACACGGAAAGCTATGCGGGCAGGGAAGTTGGCCTTTATGGAGCCTGTGATGATGTTGACAGAAGGACGCTGTGTTGCGATTATTAAGTGTATGCCAATGGCGCGTGCAAGTTGTGCCAATCTGGCTATGGGCGACTCGACATCGCGGCCTGCTGTCATGATAAGGTCGGCAAACTCGTCAACAACAAGTACTATGTAAGGCAGGAAACGATGTCCTTCGGTGGGCAGCAACTTGCGCGATTTGAACTTTTCGTTATACTCAATTATGGTGCGGCATTCTGCGGCTTTTAGCAGGTCGTAGCGGGCATCCATCTCAACGCATAGAGAGTTGAGGGTGCGGACTACCTTTTTGGTGTCGGTGATGATTGCATCTGCGGAGTCGGGTAACTTGGCAAGGTAATGACGCTCAATGCGCTTGTAAAGCGTCAGCTCAACTTTCTTGGGGTCAACCATGACAAATTTCAACTCTGATGGGTGTTTGCTGTATAGCAGCGAAGCCACTATTGCATTGAGGCCTACTGATTTTCCTTGTCCTGTGGCACCTGCCATCAGAATGTGAGGCATCTTGGCCAGGTCGAACACGTATGTGGTATTTGAGATGGTCTTGCCTATGGCGCAAGGCAAGGCGTATTTTGTCTTTTGGAACTTTTCAGAACTCAGGACACTGCGCATCGAGACGGTTTGTGGTTCTTTGTTTGGCACCTCAATGCCTATGGTTCCTTTGCCGGGAATAGGGGCTATGATGCGTATGCCAAGTGCTGCCAGACTGAGTGCAATGTCATCTTCAAGGTTCTTGATTTTCGATATCCTGACACCAGGTGCAGGCACAATCTCGTAAAGGGTGACGGTGGGACCTATTGTGGCCATGATCTTGTCGATCGCTATGCCATAGTTGTTGAGGGTCTCGACAATTCGGTTCTTGTTGTTTTCCAACTCGTTCGGATTGATTTCGGGAGTGTTGTTGCTGATGTCGTTAAGCAGGTCGAGCGGGGGCATGATGAAGTCGCGCAACTCATAGTGCGGGTCGTATGGCGTGTCGATGGTGTGATGTTCTATTGTGGCATTGTCCTCATCAACTGTTTTTTCCTCAATAGTCTTGTTAATTACGATTTCTACGCCATTGTCTGCAGTCTTGTCAGGTGTTTTGGGCTTGTCAACAAACTGATGTGAGGTTATTGTCGGTGACAATGTGAGCGTATTGTCAGTTTCTTTGGGCTGGGTGCTGTCCTCGTCAAACAAACCGTCGTTATCGTGAGAGATGTTTATGGTTGTAAGTTCTATGTTTTGGGCGGTGGATTCAAAGGTCTCGTTTTGTTTTTTTTCTGTTTCGTTATTGGCATTCGGCCTGGTTATTATTGTGATGCCAAGGTCGTCATCGTCTTTTGGGTCATCATGCTTGTTTTCTTCGGTGTCTTGGTAAGGTGGTTTGATGATGGATATTCCAAGGTCGTCTGCGTCAGTCTCGTTTGTCGGCTCGTAGGTGGCTGTTATTATAGGTTCCTCGTCGTCCTCATTGTTTTTTTCAGGTGATGTATTGGCAAGATTGTTCTTTTCTTCCAGTTGGCTTCTATCTGGTGCTTCAGCAGTTTCAGGTACTGCATTGGCAAGATTGTTCTTTTCTTCCAGTTTGCGCAAGCGCTCTTGTTCTCGTTTCTCTTTTCGCCGTTCTGACCATGCGGTGAAGTTTGTGTTCCATTTCTCTATAAGGTCGAAGTTGATTCTGAATTCGGCAATTAGGTAAATAAGAGCTGTAACCACAAGGGTTATGGTTACGCCAATCACTCCTATGTAACTCTTTAGCAGTGTATATAGTTCGTGGCCAACATATCCTCCCAGCATTTGTGTGTTTTCGGTGTTGAGTGTTGCAAAAAGCAATGGCAGCCAAAGTAAAAATATGATGGCGAGTTTCCATATTCTCCACATGTTGGGCCTTGTTTTCGAGACAAGGGCAACTCCAATGGAGACGAGCAGATATATGAAATAAATTGAACCTATGCCGAATGATTCCTTAATGAACATGTCGGACAAAAAGTTGCCAATACGTCCAGTAATGTTGGGCGTGTCTTGACTTGCCCCGCTAAAGTGGTTTTTGAAGAAGGAAACGAAGCAAAACAATAGGAATGTTGCAATGCAGAACAAAATCACACCAGTCACTTGTCGGATGCGAGGGTCGTTCTTTTTCTCTTTCTTTTCAGAGGAGCTTTTCTTTTTGGAAGTGTTTTTATTGTCGTTTTCTTTCTTGTTTTTCTTTTTGTTGTCAGCCATTTTTAATAGTTTTGTGCTATGTGGTAATACAAACTGCAAAGATAATAAATATTTTGTGGGCTCTGGCAATAAAAAAAAGCAAAAGCACCCGAAAAATTCAAGTGCTTTGTCATGAATTAAAATCAAGTGTTTGCGGGTGTTATTCTTCCGCTATGCTGACGTGTTTGATAATGTCTCCTTGTTTTATTTGGTCAATAACGTCGATATTGTCAATTACTTTGCCGAACACGGTGTGGTGGCGGTCGAGGTGTTGTGTGTTCTCGCGGTTGTGGCAGATGAAGAATTGTGAGCCACCTGTGTCTCTGCCCGCATGAGCCATTGACAAGATACCTCTGTCGTGGCGCTGTTTCTTGCCGTCAAGTTCGCATTTGATTGTCCATCCAGGTCCGCCGGTTCCAACGCGACGGTCGTTCATGTCGCGCGAGAATGGACAACCGCCTTGTATGACGAACCCTGGTATTACGCGGTGAAAACGCAGCCCGTCATAGAAGCCGCTCTTGGCAAGTTTCACAAAGTTTGCCACTGTGTTCGGGGCATCATCGTCGAAAAGTTCTATTGTCATAGTGCCTTTTTCTGTCTCCATTATAGCTTTTGTCATAATCTTTTGTTTTGGCTCGTGACTTGGTGTGTCACGACATGGTTTGTATAATGTTTATTTTGGTATTCTGAACATTTTGTTCCATCTGATCTTGCCGGTTTCCTTGTTGATGGAGAGCCATACAAATACAGGTTTGCCAACTATGTGGTTCTCTGGCACGAAACCCCAGAAGCGTGAGTCGGCGGAGTTGTGGCGGTTGTCGCCCATCATCCAAAAGTAATCCATGGCGAATGTGTAGCTGTCAGCCTGCTTCCCGTCAATGATTATCTTGTCTCCTTCCACTTTGAGGTCATGCAATTCGTATGCGTGTATTATGCGCTCATATAAAGGAAGGTTGTTGATGTCCAATGGTATGGTTACGCCTTTCTTTGGCAATACGATAGGACCGAAGTTGTCCACGTTCCACGGATATAGGTCGGGACGGTGGGGGAATATATCGGGTGAACTTTCTCCTTTTTGTGTAATGACACGGTTGATAGATGTCACAAAAGCCATCTTGCCCAGTTCGTTGGCGGTTTTCTCGCTAATGTTGACGATGATTTTGTTTGATTGGTCGGTGCGGAAGCCTTCGGTGATGTCGTACTTGTCGCAGATGTTCTTGCTCAAGCCTCCGTTGTCGGTGACGATGGCATATTGGTGCTGCATGTTTTCGGGCTTGAAGGCTTCTTTGCCATCTATGTACACTATGCCGTCAATGATTTGAAGGGTGTCGCCTGGCATGCCTATGAGGCGTTTCACATAGTTCTCTCGCTTGTCAACGGGATGTGATATGACGTTGCCGAAGTATTTGTGGTCGGTGTGGACTGTCTCTCTTCCGTATTCGCGCACAAGGTCGTAATAGTTGACGCTGCTTTGGTATATGTCGCAAACGGTGTCGCCCGATGGATAGTTGAACACGATGGGGTCGTATCGTTTGGGCGACGTGATGCCAGGAAAACGGTGATACGGTAGCTTTATCCATTCAAGATAAGACTTCTTGGTCGTGCTTCCTGGTAGGGTGTTGTGTACGAATGGGAAAGAAAGGGGTGTTTGCGGTCCCTTTGGACCGTAATGTATCTTGCTTACAACGAGATAGTCGCCTATCAGCAAGGACTTTTCCATGCTCGAAGTGGGTATGGTGAACATCTCGAAGACGTATGTCCTTATGATAAGGGCTGCTACAACAGCGAAAACAATTGCATCGAACCACTCTCTACCAGCCGATTTCTTGGGACGTTTTGCATTGGCGGGATTCTGATATTCAGCCCCTTGCTTGGCTATCATAGGAAAAAATATATAGGGTAGGGCTGCTGCCATGAACTCATCCCAAATCTTGAACTTGCCGAAGCATTTGCCCAACTCTATCAGCATCAAAAAGAGCATGAAGATGTTGATATATGGGAAGATGATGAAAAACCACCACCAGAATTTCTTCTGTTTGCCGATGATTTTCAGAAATACATAGATGTTGAAATAGGGGATGAGTGCATAATAGCCTTTTTGCCCCGCCTGTCCGAACTGCTTGTAGCAGAACGCAATAGGTAAGGTGAACAGCGCAGGAACGAGGATGACGAATAATATCAGTGACATAATGTGACTTTTTTTCTTAGAACGAAAGTGCAAATATACTCAGAATAACTTAAAAAAAGATTGTTTTATTGTCTGTTTGCGGAAAATATTAATGTTGCTTGTAATGAGTTTATTTCCCTTGATTTGGTTAAAACAAATCCTCCATTGTGAAGACTCCTTTTTTACCGATGAGGAACTCGGCGGCGGCTAAAGCTCCTGCTGCCAGTCCTTGACGGTTGAAAGCCTCGTGTGTGATGGTTATTTTGTCGGCTTGTGACTCGGCGCAAACACTATGTATTCCAAACACTTCGCCTTTGCGTTTCACTTCTATGGGCAGTGTGTGGGGAGTGTTGTCTTCCTCTATGCTCCATTTGTCATAGTCTTTGTTGGTGGCTATGATGTCGTTGGCAAGTTTGGCAGCAGTCCCGCTGGGCTTGTCCAGCTTGTGGATGTGGTGTGTCTCGGCAAGCGAGAGTTCGTAGCCGTATTTTTCGGCAAACTTAGCAAGCTGTTTGTTGAGCATGAACATGATGTTCATGCCGATGCTGAAGTTGGGCGCGTAGAACAGGCTTTGGCTCTCGTCGCGACAGCGTTTTTTTATCTCCTCCAGATGCTCATACCATGCAGTGGTGCCAACCACGATGGGTATATGAAGGTCGAAGCAGCGGCTTATGTTGCCTGCGGCCTGGTCGGGTTGGCTGAAGTCGATGGCGACATCGGCCTCTTTCAGTTGTGCGAGGCGTTCCTTCCATTCGGTGTTGTTGTCAATGGTGACTGTTATGCTATGTCCTTTGGCTATGGCTGCTTTTTCAATCTCGTGCCCCATCTTGCCGTAGCCTATTATTGCGATTTTCATGGTATGTGATTATTGAATGTAAAAGAAGAACTCTTGTTATTTTTATTTAAGATTGAATTTAAGTGATACTCCAAGTTGAGTGCATCCAATGTTGACAGGCTTTGGCATGTCGTCGCTATGGAAATAAGGGTCTATGCTGATGCTCAGGTCATCGCTGACGTCGTAGTAGTAAAGATGCCCGTCAACGACGGCGTCGACAATGTTTAGGCCATACCAGGCCACCATCAGTAAGCTGAACAGTTCCACATTGCGAAGGGTTTTGTTTTTGTATGTCTGAAGTTGGTCCGACGAATATGTTTCAGCCAATTCAAGAGCTTCGGCTGTGGGTGTTTCACCCTCTTTCAAGTCACCGGTCGAATAGCGGTAGGCGAGGAGATATTGTTTGTATTTTATTATGTTGACAACATCAAAATAACCCAGCGCACCGAAGCCGCCGTAAATAATGGGGGTTTTCCACCATTTGCCGTTGTATATCTGGCCTAATCCCGGAAGGCAGGCTGACATTATGGTGGCTTTTTGTGGGCTGTGGTTGGGCTTGAGTGTCTTGGCCTTATGACCTTTCTTCTTGTGGTTTTTGAGTGTCAGGGTGTCGTCGGGGCTTGTTATGGTAGTGTCGGCTATGACTTCTGTTGCCGATACTATTGTGTCAAAGGTGGCCACTCCTTGTGCTTTGGCAAATGCGGTAGTGGTCAGCAAGAACGCTATTGCCGATATTATTGCCTTTGATAAGCCTTTGTTTGTCATTGCTTATTGTTGAACAGTTCCATTATGCGGTCGAACTCTTCCTCGTTTTTGAAGTCGATGACTACGCTTCCGTGTCCTTGAATGTTGCGTTTAACTTTGACTTTGGTGTTGAGGGCTTGTGACAGCGACTTTATCTGTTTTTTGAAGTGGTCGGGTATGAAATTTGTCTGTCGCTTGTCCTTGTTCTCGTTCTTCTTGGCTTTGGCTGATAGTTCTTCGGTCTGTCTGACGCTAAGTTCTTCTTTTATGATTTGTTGCAGCAACTTAAGTTGTGTCTCTTTGTCCTCGATGTTTATCAGTGTGCGAGCGTGTCCCATGCTGATGTGTCCGTCGCGTATGGCTATTTGTACTTCGGCGGGCAGTTTCAAGAGTCTCAGGAAGTTGGCTATCGAACTGCGGCTTTTGCCCAATTTGTCGCTAAGTTGTTCTTGGGTGAGGTTGCATTCGTCTATAAGGCGTTGGTATGATATAGCCACTTCTATGGCGTTGAGGTTTTCGCGGTGTATGTTTTCGATAAGAGCCAACTCAAGCATTTGCTCGTCGTTGGCGACGCGTATGAAGGCGGGTATTCTGGTGAGGCCGGCGAGGATGGAGGCTCTGAGTCTGCGTTCTCCAGAAATGAGTTGGTATCTGTCAAATCCCATTTTGCGTACCGTGACGGGTTGGATTATGCCTTGTTCCTTTATGGATTTGGCAAGTTCCTCGATGGCATTTTCGTCAAATTCGGTGCGGGGTTGGAAAGGGTTGGTCTCGATGTGGCTTATCTCGATCTCAGCCACGGCTCCCATTATGTAACTGCCTGACACATCGCGGCTGGTGATATCTGTCTTTGGGCTTTGGAGTATGGTGTCCAAACCGCGTCCCAATCCTCTTTTCTTTTTGTCTGTTGTCATAGTTGATGTCTGTCTTGTTTTAGTCCTGATTATGTGTTGTGGGTTTGTAAACAAGCCTGTTATGCATTGTTGCCTTCCATGCCGTTCTTCTGAAGTATTTCGCGGGCAAGGTTCAAGTAATTTATGGCACCACGGTTGGCGGCGTCGTACATCATTATGGGTTTCCCGTAACTCGGGGCCTCACCCAGACGGGTGTCGCGGTTGATGAGGGTGTCGAAGACCATGCTTTGGAAGTGCGTCTTCACTTCTTCCACAACTTGTTTTGACAGCCTTAGCCTTACGTCGAACATGGTGAGCAGAATGCCTTCTATGTCGAGCTGGGGATTGAGTTTCTCTTGCACCAACTTGATGGTATATAGCAATTTGCCCAAGCCTTCGAGAGCAAAATATTCGCATTGTACCGGTATTATGACAGAGTCGGCAGCGGTGAGAGAGTTCAAGGTGACAAGCCCCAGTGACGGCGAACAGTCGATAATGATGAATTCGTATTCTTTTTTGATTGGTTCAATGGCTTGTTTCATCATCATTTCGCGGTCGGCGATGTCAATCATTTCAATCTCTGCACCGACAAGGTCTATATGTGCAGGGAGGATGAAAAGGTTAGGCGTCTCAGTATCTTGTATGACATCGTGCGGCTCGATGCCGTCGATAATGCATTCGTATATGCTTGTCTCAACTGTTTTTGGGTCGATGCCCAAGCCTGATGTTGCATTGGCCTGTGGGTCCGCGTCAATAAGTAGGGTTTTGTGCTCAAGAACGGCAAAACTGGCAGCGAGGTTTATGGCTGTTGTTGTCTTGCCGACTCCTCCTTTTTGGTTGGCTATGGCTATGGTCTTTCCCATCTTTTTCTTTGTTTGTATTTATATAAGTTTACAAAAATAACACATTTACTTCAATTCTGTTGTGTGTTTGGGCAGAAAGTTTTCAACAAGTTGTGTTTTCTGTTGATAAACAGGAAAATAATTCTGTGCTCCGTCAAAGGTTTTTATGGGTGTGGCTTGTTGGCACAAAAAAAACACCTCTGGCTTTGGCAGAAGTGTTTTTGTAAGTTATTAAAATAGAGTTATTCGATGGGTTTGTTAAGGTCGTCAAACCATCTGTCAACCGATTTGTCTGTGCCTTCTTCGCTGGTGTCTTCTTTTTCCTCGTCGTGATAGTCGGCTGGATATTCTCCTGTAGCAATGAAGTTGATTGCGTCATTGAGGGCTTTTGACACTTTTTCAAAGTCTTCCTTGTAGAGGAAAATCTTGTGTTTTTCGTAGAAAAAGTGGTTCAGTTCGTTGTCGAAGCGGCGTTTGCTTTCTGTAATGGTGATGTACTTGTCTTCACCCTTTGTTTCCTTAACATCGAAAAAGTAAGTTCTTTTTCCTGCCTTTACTGCTTTCGAGAACAAGCCGTTTTGCTCGTTCTGATAGTCTCTCTCTTCTGTCATTTTTTTTCTTATTAGTTCTTTTTCCGTTAAAAATAACGCTGCAAAGGTAAGAAAATTTCATAAAAACACACGCGCTCTGTTTTTTTTGTTTTTTTTTGTTTTTGTCACATACTACTTGTTAAATTTGCACTTTCAAATAGATGTTATTATGCAACTCAATCTTAAACGACCGATAGTTTTTTTTGACCTTGAAACCACAGGTCTCAACATCTCTGCCGATAGGATAGTGGAGATTAGCCTTTTGAAAATAACCGTTGATGGTGGCGAAAAGCAACAGACTTGGCTCATAAATCCGGAAATGCCCGTTTCGAAAGAGTCTGTTTCGGTGCACGGATATACCGACGAGTTTCTTGCCGGCAAGCCCACTTTTCGTGAAAAGGCCCGTGAAATAGCCGAGTTCATAGGAACCAGCGACCTTGCTGGATACAACATACTGAAGTTTGATG
Organism: Bacteroidales bacterium; assembly: GCA_045616045.1. GTDB lineage: Bacteria > Bacteroidota > Bacteroidia > Bacteroidales > F082 > Limimorpha. The sequence goes on from JAZLGA010000111.1 coordinate 17,067, forward strand.
TGCCTTTGCTGGTCGAGGAGTTTATGCGCATTGGCTATGACTTCGACATCAAGGGCCGAAACATCATTGATGTGCAAAACATATTCATGAAAATGGAGCCTCGCACATTGAAAGGTGCTTACAGGTTTTTCTGTCATGGGGAACTCGTTGGCGCTCACGGGGCTACAGCCGACACCAGGGCTGCTTATCTTGTGCTTCAGGCAATGCTCGACCGATATAAGGGCGTTTCTTATGAAGATTCGTGTGGTGTCAAGTCGGAAGGGCCTCAAAACGACATGAGTCAACTTGCAGAGTTCTCGTCTCACCACCGCAATGCCGACTTGGCGGGGCAAATAATCTACGACGCACAAGGCAAGGAGGTGTTCCTGTTCGGGAAACATAAAGGGAAAAGGGTGGAGGACGTGTTCGCAATGGAACCCGCTTATTATGACTGGATGATGAAAGGCGAATTCCCTCTCTACACCAAGAAACTCATAACATCGATAAAACTCCGTGTTGGAGGCAAAAACTCCAGGTTCTGATGAAGATAATAAGCGTTACGGGCGATTTTGCCTGCGGGCTGTTGCCTTTTCGCATAAAGCCGGCATCGGCACTGATGTTGCCACATAACCCGTTTTTTTATCCTGACTTCACAAAAAAGATTGAGGCCCGATTGGGTGTGGCCGTAAGGGTGAGCAAGCCGGGCCGGTCGGTGGATGCAAAATTCGCTCATTTGCACTATGACTCGTTTGCCGTTGCACTTGACTTGGTGGCCGCCGATTTGCTGGAGCTGTGCCTTCACAATAAGTTCCCCAACGATGTTGCAACATCTTTCGATGCGTCTTTTCCTGTTGGAAAGTTCTTGAAGACAAGCGAACTGGGGCACCATTTGGCGGACGTCTCGTTTTCGTTGTCAATCAATGGGGAAGAACTTGTGAAGTCTGTTATCCGCGAGTTGGAGCCATGTTTCGAAGATGTTGTCGCCAGCGTGTCGCAATATGTCACCTTGCGCGAAGGTGATTATATATTCGTTCCCTTGCGCGAAAAGTTTGGCTTGAATCTTGGCGACCGTGTGGTGTTGTGTATGTGCGGTGTTCCATCGTTTGGTTTCAATGTAAGATAGATGGTACAAATTGGCTTCGGGGCAAAAATCATTCCTGAAGAGACTTTTTTTTAGTGTCGTTTCAATAAAAAACACTATCTTTGTAATTTTGTAAGTTGGTTTAAACTGAAGCAAGATGAAAGATATCGAGACTTTTCTGAATACCATAGTTGAGAAAAACGAAGTGTGGCTTTTGGAGTCGCATCCGGGTATGTTTGCCATGCTTGAAGATGCCGACGGTGATTCTTATATCCCCGTTTGGGCTACAGAGACCGATGCCCGCAAACAGGCTGTTGGAGAGTGGCATGACTACACAACAACTTCAATGCCTTTCCCGGAATTGTCTGCCTGGCTGCGCGAATTGGCTCATGACGATATAGACATCGTCATTTCGCCCGAGGGTGACGGAGAGAAGATGTCGCTGCCATCGGCCAATTTCCGCAAGTGGGTCAAGCAGCACGCTGTCGGTGAGTTTGTTGATGTCGCTGATGACGATGACGGTCTTGACGGCTCATGGGAACAGCCTTGGTCGAAATAGCGTACTTGACGGACAGCAATGAAATCGAAGATATTCGGCATATTATTGTTGGTCGAAACCTTTGCCATGCTGGCTACCGCATTTGTTGCAGCATATTACAACAAGAGGAATGGCGAGTCTGATTTTCAAGGTTTTCTCATGTCGGCAGCAATTGCAGGTGTTGTTGGCTTGATGATGTGTTGGGTTGGCCACAGAAGCAAAGACTCTCAGCTTACCATGCGTGATGCCCCTTTGGTAGTAACCTTTTCATGGCTTCTTTTTTCTGTGTTCGGCATGTTGCCTTTTCTTGTTTCTGGTGCTGTTGACAATGTGACTGATGCGTTTTTTGAGACCATGTCAGGTTTTACCACTACAGGCGCCACGATAATGAACAATATAGATGAGCAGCCGCATGGCATTCTTTTTTGGCGATGCTTTTTGCAATGGTTTGGAGGCTTGGGTATTGTAGTGTTTTCGTTGGCTATTTTGCCTGGATTATCAAAAAACAAGCGCAAGACGGCTCTGTTTGCTGCTGAAACAACTGGTGTCAATGTGGAGAAACTGTCGCCTAAAACACAAAACACAGCAAGGGTTTTGTGGATTATATATATAATACTGACAATGTTATGTGCTTTTTTCTATTGGCTTGGCCCTATGAATCTGTTTGATGCAGTATGTCATTCTTTTACAACTATTGCGACAGGTGGATTTAGTACTCATCAAGCCAGCATTGGCTATTTTAACTCTCCTTATGTTGAAACGGTGTGTACCATATTCATGGCATTGTCGGGTGTTAACTTGTCGTTGTATTTCTTCTTGGCAATTCGCAAATATGAAACGGTTTTTAAAAATGAGGAGTTGCATTGGTACATTTCAATGATTTTCGTTTTCATTGCCATATTTTTCTTGTTGTTTTATTTTGTGCCGGTTGACAATACGAATGCTGATGAGTATATGTCAAGACCGAAGGGCGGAATCTCTGATATGCTCAGAACTTCATTTTTCCATGTGGTGAATCTTTTTTCGTCGACAGGGTTTCAGGCATCGTGTTTCGATTATGACAAATGGGGAATATTATTTCATATACCCACTATAATGTTGATTATAATTGGTGGTTGTGCCGGTTCTACCAGTGGAGGCATCAAGATGATTCGAGTGGCCATCATGGCAAAGTATATACGCAACTCGGTCCGTGAATTCGTACACCCGATGGGCGTTTATACCATAAAGATATCGGGTAAAACCATTGACGATTCGGCTGCACGGCGTGTCTCGTCGTATTTTGCATTGTTTCTGTTGTTTTTCATGCTCAATATTATTGCCTTGACTGCTTTTGGCATGCCATTTTATGATGCTTCTGTGTCTTTCTTGTCGTGTTTCAGCAGTTATGGCCCTGCATCTGGCATTTCCGGCCCCAGTCTTAGCTATTCTGGCGTTTCCAATGTGTGTAAATGGCTATTGTGCTTCGATATGCTGGTTGGTCGTCTTGAGATTTTTACTGTTTTCGTTTTGTTCACAAGGTCATTCTGGAAATTCAGATAGCCAGAGTGCTTAAAATAAATGTGTATTATGGCAAATAACAATGTGATAAAGAAGTCTGGAGGGGTGCTGAAAAAGATAATAACATCCGACGTGTTCATACTCACTATAGTGTTTATCAATGCTGTTATAGTGTTTTTGGAAGAGACTTTGCCTGGACTGCCATTCTTGCATACGGCTGATTTCGTGTGTACTATCATTTTCATCATCGAAATGCTTGTCAAGCAGAGAGTCATGGGCTTTAAGGAATATTGGAAGTCGTCATGGGAGTGTTTTGATGGCATATTGGTCTTGATATCCTTACCATCCATTGTTGAGTTTTTCTATCCTATAGCAGGATACAATCTTTCGTTGGTGTTGTTGCTGCGTTTGTTCAGGGTGGTTCGCATCTTCCGCGTGACACGCGTTTTCAGGGGTGAGTTTGTGCTCAAGGCGATGCTCACCAATTTCAAGATTGCTTTGCGTGACTCGGCTCCTGTGTTCTTGTTCTATATCGTTATAGTTTTCATATTCGGTGTCATGAACTGCAGCATTTTCAAGGAAGTGTCACCCCAATATTTTGCTACGCCTCTTGAATCCATTTATTCGGTTTTCCGGCTGTTTACCATAGAAGGGTGGTATGAAATCCCGGATTCGCTTGCCAAGACAATGGCTCCATGGGCTGGCTATCTGGTGCGTTTCTATTTTGTGTTGTTGCTTGTTGGCGGGGGCATAATAGGAATGTCGCTCATCAACTCCATATTCGTTGATGCAATGGTTAGTGACAACAACGACGTGTTAGAGAAAAAAATTGATGAATTGGAAAAGAAAATAGATTTGCTTCTTGAAAACAAGAACATGGAGCTGAAGTCAGATAGTGACGAAGTCAAGTCTGAGAAAGATGATGAGTAGGAGCCTTTTTGTTATATTTAAATAGTTTGTTCTGAAGTGGGTTGATGGATAGCGAACAGTTGAAGAAATACAAAAAAATGACCACCGGTAATGTAGGAAAACTCGTTACCGAGATGGCTATTCCTGCCATTGTCAGCATGCTAATATCCAGTTTCTACAACCTTGTTGACACTTTTTTCGTTGGACGTATCAACACCCAATCGACTGCTGCCATAGGCATTGTGTTTTCATATATGGCCGTCATTCAGGCTGTCTCTTTTTTCTTTGGTCACGGTTCTGGCAACTTTATGTCGCGGGCATTGGGCCGTCGCGATACCGAGGCGGCCGAAAGCATGGCATCGGTGGGCTTTTTCAGCTTGTTTGCCATAAGTTCGATGATAGCACTGTTTTCTTTCCTGTTCATGCATCCTTTGCTTAGGCTGTTTGGCTCGACCGAGACCATCATGCCCTACGCCGTGAGTTATTTCCAATATATTTTGTTGGGAACACCTTTTATAACATCGTGTTTCTTGCTCAACAACCAGATGCGTTTTCAAGGCAATTCGCTGATGTCGATGATAGGTGTTGCATCGGGTGCGGTGCTTAACATCATGTTGGATCCCATACTTATCTTTGTCTGCGACATGGGAATAGCTGGAGCGGGTTTGGCAACGGCTTTGTCACAGATCTTCTCGTTTGTCTTGATGCTATATTTGTCGGGCAAAAGAGGTGGAATACGTGTGAAGATAGCCAAATTCAAGCCAACATGGGGACATTATGTTGAGATAACATCGGGTGGACTCCCGTCGTTGTTGCGTCAAGGCTTTATGTGTCTCTCGGCCATCTGTCTCAACAATATAGCGTCGCGGTATGGTGATTCTGTTGTTGCTGCTTTTTCGGTGGTAAATCGTGTGATGATGTTTGCTTATGCTGCCATGGTTGGCTATGGACAGGGTTTTCAGCCTGTGTGCGGTTTCAATTTTGGGGCCGGATTGTTCCAACGAGTCAAGAATGCCTTTGTGCATAGCGTTGTCGTGGCGACAATATATAGTGTCGTGGTGGCATTTTTGGGCATAGTGTTCGCCGAACCTATAGTGGCGGCTTTTAGAGCCGACGATGCCGAGGTGATAACTGTAGGAGCCAGGGTGTTGCGTTACCAGTGCATTTTTTTCCCTTTGGCTGGTTATGTGGTGGTGACAAACATGTATCTTCAGACCATACGACGTGTTTGGCCGGCCGCCATATTGTCGGGCGCGAGACAAGGGATCTTCCTCATCCCGGCAATTTTTATATGCAATAGTCTGCTGGGATTGTGTGGTGTCGTGATAGCACAGCCCATAGCCGATGTCGCATCTTTCCTCCTTTCATTGCCTTTTGGCATATTAACGATAAGGAAAATGGTAAGAAACGAATTGAAAAATTGAAAAAGATAAAGATTTATTGGTTTTAGAATAATAGAAAAAAGTCAGTCTTATGGATACAGTAAAACTTGGGAAAACCGGCATTGTTGTCAACAAAAACGGATTTGGGGCTTTGCCGATACAGAGAATAAGTGATGATGAGGCAGTAAGATTGCTTCGTAAGGCATACGACAATGGCATCAACTTTTATGATACTGCTCGTTTTTATACCGACAGTGAGGCGAAAATAGGTCTGGCTCTGTCAGATGTGCGAGACAGGATTTTCATTGCCTCAAAGACTGGTGCCTTGACGGCCGAGGGCTTTTGGAAGGACTTGCATACAACATTGGCCAACCTAAAGACTGACTATCTTGACATATACCAATTCCACAATCCACCATTCTGTCCTGAGCCAGGAAGCACTGACGGATTGTATGAGGCCATGCTTGAGGCGGTCAGGCAGGGGAAGGTGCGTCACATAGGCATCAGCAACCACCGTCAGTTGGTTGCCAAACAAGCCATTGAGAGTGGACTGTACGAAACCTTGCAGTATCCTTTTTCCTACATCTCGGCACCTGCCGACCTTGACATTGTGAATAGTTGCTTGTCCCATGACGTCGGGTTTATATGCATGAAAGCCTTAGCTGGTGGACTTGTCACAAACTCGGCCTTGGCCTATGCGTTCCTAAATCAATACGAGGTGCTCCCAATATGGGGTATGCAGCGTGTGAGCGAACTTGACGAGTTCTTGTCGTATCAGAAAGAAGCACCTGTGCTTACTGACGAGTTTAGGCGGCAGATGGCCGTCGATAAGATGACATTTGCAGAGGATTTCTGCCGTGGCTGCGGCTACTGTATGCCTTGTCCAGTAGGAATAAAGATAAACGATTGCGCTCGAATGACACTTTTCCTGCAACGTGCACCTCTTTCTGTTTATCTTACCGAAGAGTGGAAAAAGGAAATGGACAAGATTGACGACTGCTTGCATTGCAACACTTGCCACAGCCGTTGCCCATACGGACTCAACACTCCTTTGTTGCTAAAGAAAAACCACGAAGATTTCAAAAGGGCTTGGAGTGGGAAAATGGCCAGCGAGAAATAGGATTAGGCAAGCGTCCTGGCGTGACGAATGAAGCGGTTGGCGCCTTGGAATAATTTTTGATACATGTCAGAATAATGAGCCAAATTTGTATATTTGCATCTAATTATGGAAAACAAGAATAGCATAAAGATACGCAACAAAAGGGCAAGTTTTGAGTATTTTGTCATCGAGCAACTTGTCGCAGGCATTGTTCTCTCCGGTACTGAAATCAAGTCGATACGCGAAGGTAAGGCGAGCCTTGCCGATTCATACTGTACTTTTAAGAACGACGAATTGTTTGTTGTGGGTATGCATATTGCCGAATATGCCATGGGTACATACAACAACCACGAGCCCAAACGCGACAGGAAACTGCTTCTCACATCCCGCGAGTTGCGCAAGATGAAGGCCAAAGTCCAGGAAAAAGGCTTGACCTTGGTACCGTTGACCTTATTCATCAACGAAAAGGGACTTGCAAAACTTGACATAGCCCTTGCACGAGGCAAACACTATTACGACAAGCGCGACAGCCTCAAGGAACGCGACACAAAACGTGAATTGGACAAGGTGGCATACAGAAGATAACGAAGAAAAACCAAACCAATATGAAAAAGTTTTTTTTGGCATTAAGCATTATGGCAATTATGGCATCTGCAAGCGCACAGGAAATAAAATGGATGTCATTTGAAGAGGCCGTGGCGGCAGCACAAAAGTCGCCAAAGAAGATTTTTATTGATGTTTACACTAACTGGTGTGGGTGGTGCAAACGAATGGACCAGACAACTTTCAAAAATCCTGTCATAGCAAAATACATGAACGACAACTTCTATTCAGTAAAACTCGATGCCGAGACACGCGACACAATTAACTTTAAGGGACAGCAGTTCACCTATATGAGTGCTCCCAATGGCAGGGGAGGCATAAACATGTTTGCTTACGCTTTGCTTAACGGCAAAACCTCATACCCATCGTATGTGATTATGAATGAGCAGCAGAGACTCATGCAAGTTATTCCTGGCTATCAAGCCCCTGAGAGATTTGAGCCTATCATTCATTTCTTTGGCGATGATGCATTCAAGGAAACAGACTGGGAGACTTTCAGTGCCGAGTTCAAGTCGCAGTTGAAGTGAAACCGACTTGTGACGGTTTTGTCGTAGGCAAAAAAAAACGAAAAAGCGCAGCACGTCATCATGTGCTGCGCTTTTTGTCATGTTCCCTTCAGAATGATTTCTCATATCCCCCAGCAGAAACCAACTTGAGCAATCCATGGTGAGTTGTATGGCGACAAAGCCCATGTGTGTTCGGTTTCATTAACAAAGTCAAACACGTTGTAGAAGCCGGCTATGTAAATGAACCCAATCTCGCCCAAGTAGTATCTGTAGCCTATGCCTATAGGAAGACTGTTGTACCAGCGGCCGGAATTGATGGTTTGTCCTGTCGATGAAGTCTCTTTTGCAAACCCATATACTCCTTCATATTCGGCTTTTATATAGAAACCACGCCAAAATTCAAAGTTTACGTATGGTGCAACCCCCAGATAGTTGCATGAATATCTTTCACCAGGAATGGTATGTCCGGTTACAGAGTCTATTCTGTTTGATTTTGCAAATTCAAGGTGATAGACAAGGCGAGTGCCAACCTCCAGCTGGTCAGTAATGCGATAGCCAACCTGAGGAGAAAACTCAAAGTTTAGCCAATTTGTGTAACTGGAGCTGCTCATTCCAAATCCGACATTGGTGCCAACAATGATTTTGCCTTTCATGTTTACGCCATCATAGTATTGGGCCGAAGCCTGTTTTGGTGCAAAGAAAACTGTCAATGCGGCCAATAGTGTTAAAGTTAATAATCGTTTCACGAGCATGGTTATTTTGTGCAAAGTTAGTCATTTTTTCTTTATATGCAATAGCATTGCCCAAAATTCGTTATTTTTGCAACGTCAAATCCATTTTTATGAGAAAGATACTTTTAGCCATATTGTTTTCGCTATTGTTGCTTGTCATGTCGTGTCGCAAGGACCCTACACCAAGTGAAGACCCGTCCTATAAACTTGAATTTTCGACCGATGTCATAACATTCGATACTGTGTTCACTTCCATTGGCTCGGCAACAAGAAGTCTTGTGATATATAACAGGTGTTCCGATTGTCTCAACATTAGTTCTATTCGTCTAAAAGGAGGGGAGTCGTCCCCTTTCCGGTTCAATGTGGACGGCGAACCCGGAACCGAGTTTTACGACAAGCAGATACCGGCTCGTGACAGTCTGTTTGCTTTTCTCCGTGTCACGATTAACCCGGACGATGCCAATACGCCTTTTGTTGTCGAAGATGAGATAGAATTTGTGACCAATGGCAATGTGCAGACAATCAAGCTGCAGGCATGGGGACAGAATGCCATTTATATTGTTGCAGACCAAGATATAGGCGGAGGTTTTCCTCGGTTCAAGATCATTGCCGACTCGCTTCAGACAACATGTTGGACAAATGAGAGGCCATACGTCATTTATGGCTTTGCCCTTGTGAATTCGTATGGAACGCTTCGGATTGAGCCCGGAACGCGTGTATATGTTCATTCTGGAGGTGGCATTTGGGCTTGGAGTGAGGGACAACTTGTGATAAACGGAACTCCAGAGCAGCCTGTCGTCATCACAGGCGACCGTTTGGAGCATGAGTATGATGATGTGGCGGGAATGTGGGACCGCATTTGGCTCATGGAAGCACGCCCTGGTGCCGACCATATCATCAACAATGCCATTATTCGCAACGGATTCATAGGCGTGCAGGCCGAGTCTTTCCTTAAATCGAGCGAGGCACCTCTTAGAATTGCCAATACCATAATTGAGAACCACTCCGGATATGGCGTTTTGGCAAGGCATTTTCCCATAGTGGCATATAATACCGTTATTGACAATTGTGTCTCGGGACAGCTGGCTCTGTCGGGAGGATCCTATCGTTTCATACATTGCACAATCGGCGACTATAACACCAAGTCGGTGAAGTCAATTGCGATATATCTCAGCAACTATTGGGAGACACAAGAGGCGACATACCTCTCTGACCTTAGTCTTGACATGGAGAACTGCATAGTTTATGGCAAAAACGAGGAGGAACTTGCAACAAGTTTCTATGCAGAAGCCGATTCGACCTATACTTTCGACCATTGTTTGTTCAAAACCACCAAGAAGTCGTATTCGTGCTTCAAAAACTGCCTTTTCAACGAAGACCCTATGTTTGTTGATTGCAATCAGTTTGACTTTCATTTGGGAGACATGGCCTCGCCTGCGGTAGGCACTGGTAATCCTTCTTCTGCAGCCGATGTGCCGACCGATTTGGAAGGAAACAGCCGTGTCGGAACGCCTGACTTGGGTGCGTATCAGTATAAGTAAGGTAACAAAAGGCTTGTTTTTTTTGTGATCACCTGTTCAAGGTTGCTTTATAAACCTTCTCGTTTCCAACATCGTCTCTTACCACGACCTTAAGGTTGTTTTTCCCTGTCTTCATGCGCTCGTCAATCTCGTAGTAGAGAAGTTTGTTTTTGGCGTCATATTGTCCGAGTATCCATTTGTCGTTCAGATAGATGTTGTAACTTTTTATGCCTGTCATGTCATCGCTTATTTTTAGTTTTAGTGATGACAGTTTTGATATGTCCGATCCGTTCTTGAAGTTGACTGGTGTTATATTGGGTGATATGGAGTCTATCTTTAGAACATAGACTCCCATGGTTCGAGTGTCTGTCTCGACCCAGCCGTCAACAAGTTTGCCACCGAGCGATGATGTCTTGCCGTTTTCTATATGTGCGACATAGAGACGCTTGTCGCAAGCCCATTTCTCGTCAGGTTTTATTCTCACTTTCAGTTGTTTGAAAGTGGTCATGTCCCATTCTCCGTATTGGTATGTGCGAGAGGCGCATCCTTTTAGGGTGCTGTCGGTCAGTGCATCCACTTTTACGAAAGTGTCGCGGAAGAAAGTGTTTTTCTCGGCTTTGACAGTCATCCCTTCAATGCTTATTGTGCTGTTAAGGCTGCCGTCGGCTTTCACCATATAATGGTTTCGTGTCAGTTCTGCGACATCTACATTGTAAACGGGCGAGCCGACGAGGAAGAAGTCAACGCGTGACATATTGCCCTTATAGTCGCTTACGCGGTATGAGACCGAAATGGTGTCACCTTCGTCAATGCTTATGACGCCATCCTTCATCTCATACATGCTCAGTCTGTTGTGAGAGTCAACTTCGGTGCGTACGAAACGACGGCCAGTTTTTTTCCAATGAGAATAGTCGATGAGGCTGTTGATGTATTTGGGTTCGGAATATGAGAAACTGTCGCATTTCATCTTGAAGCGGAGGCTGTCGTTGACAAACAATTCGTAGCAGAAAGGTCCGTTCTTGTTTGTCGATATGCCTACTTGGTCGTAACTTGAAATGCCGAAGGCTATCTTTCCGTTTGCTTTGACATGTTCTTTCTCAGGCTTGTAGAGTCCGTTCCCTCCAATGGTTTCCATATAGAGAGCCTTGTTCTCGCCTTCGACAGTTGACATCTCCAAAGGATAGACGGCAATGCCATTCAAGGTTGGACTTACGTCATCGCTGATTCTGTATCCGAAGAACATTGCATTCACGGGTTTTTCGCTGTCAGTGTGTCTTATCTCAAAGTGCAGGTGAGGGCCTCCGGAACCACCGGAATTGCCCGACAAGCCAATAAAGTCGCCTTTTTTTATTGGGAACCTGGACTTCGATGGGAACATGTTTGCAGCAAAGGTCTTGTGTGCATATTGATAGTCTTTGACGAATCCGGCGATGTCGTCGTTGAAGCGCTGCATGTGGGCATAAACGGTGGTATATCCGTCATGGTGGGTTATGTAAACCACATTGCCGTAGCCGTAGGGCGAGACTCCTATTCGGCTTATGTAGCCGTCGGCAACGGCGTATATGTTCTTGCCTTCTACACCTTGAGTCTTTATGTCGATGCCGGCATGAAAACTGTTGGTGCGCAATTCTCCGAATGTGGCTGACAGATAAACGGGTATGTCCATGGGTGAGGCATATTGTGGAAAACTGTTTTGTGACAGTAGGGTGGAGGTTAGCAGCAGAGCCGCCAGGATTGCTATTATCTTATGCATATAAAATCGTGTGTGTTATTTGTACATATTAAGGTGCATTTTGACTTTTGATGCCAGTATGTCAACGACTACCGGACTTGAACCTTGAGGCATGATGATGTCGGCAGTGCGTTTTGTTGGCTCGATAAACTGTTGGTGCATAGGTTTGACATAGGTTTGGTAATGGCGGAGCACATCTTTCCAGTCGCGTCCACGTTCTGCAATGTCGCGGCGTATGATGCGCATCAGGCGCTCGTCGTCATCGGTATCGACATAAACCTTTATGTCCATGCGGTTGCGAAGCTCTTCGTTGGTGAATACAAGGATGCCTTCGACAATAATGACTTGGGTGGGCTGAACAGTAATCACTTCTTTCAATCGTGCACAGGTGACGTATGTATATGTGGGCATGGAAATAGCCTCTCCTTTGCGGAGCATGTCAAGATGCTTGACAAGAAGATCCCATTCAATGGCGTCTGGATGGTCGAAATTTATGTGTTTCTTCTCCTCCTGTGTGAGATGGCCGTTGTCGTAATAATAAGCGTCTTGTGGTATTACAGATACTGACCCTTCTGGCAATTGGCTTGCCAGCTCATTCACGATGGTGGTCTTTCCCGAACCGGAACCACCTGCTATTCCTATAATTAGCATTAGGGTTTTATTTTTTTTCGCAAAGATAAGGAAAAAATCCAAGATGCATGAAGACTTGAGAAATATGGTTCGGTAAATTGGCATGGCAAGTAGTGGCATTGCTTAATGCTTTGGGCACTATTTCTTTTGTGGAAGCAGATATAAAAAGGTCACGCCAATGAGACATGTCTCAAAAAAAAACGGTATATTTGCAAAAAAAATGAAATGATGAAAAATATCTCTTTTTTATTTATGGCTGTGCTTTTCTCCTGTTGTACGTCCAAAATGACTTGGCCCGACCTTCCGCTTGCCGAGGTGACGGATGTCTTTCCCGAAGCCGACGGTGTTGAGACCATAGACACTTCTTTTTATGAAGTGAAAAATGGAGATAAGGTGTTGGGCACCATATTGTTTTCCTCTCCTTATTCTGACGCTGTCATTGGATATGCAGGGGCAACTCCTTTACGCATTGTCATAGATGCCAGTGGTAGGATTGTTGAGGTGAAGGTGCTTGAGCATCAGGAGTCGCCTGGTTATTTTCACCGTGTAGTCGAGAGTGGCCTTTTTGATTCTTGGAATGGACTCACTCCAGAACAGGCTCTCAGCACCAGTGTTGATGCCGTTAGTGGAGCGACATACACTTCCAACGGCGTGATTTTAAGTCTGCGCAAGCGTCTCAATGCCTATCAGAGACAAACAGGCAAGTGACTTCGGCGGTTGCTGACGGCCTGTTGCATTCATTTTTTGTTTTCTTTTTAAAATGGTATGGTTTTTGTATCTCTTTTGTAAAAAAAAACACAAGAGCCATGAAAAAAATAGCCGTATTAGCCAGTATAGTTCTGATGTTTGCCGTTTCAACAGTGGCCCAGCCACGTCAGATGTCGCGCAATCATCGTCCAGTGCGCAACTATGCTGTGTCGCGTACTCATTCGCGCACTCCCCGTGCTTTGGGAGTTGAACGCAACACCCTGAGACTCCATATCATGGGCGAGTTGGGTATTTCCGACATTTGTTCGGTTTTCTACCATAACGGCATAAGCCATTTTGGTGCTGGTGCAATGCTTGAATGGCAGCCTGCCTGCGTTTTCTCCATGGGAATAGGTGCCAACTTTGATGCCGGTTCAAATGTGTCACGACCATATTTTTGTGATTTTATGTATAGTGTGCCAATTTATGCCAACTTCAAACTCTCTACCCCTGGTTTCTTCCGTTTCTTTGTGGAGGGTAGGATTGGGGGCGCATTGCCGGTATATATCACCAATACTGATTTTTGTGCCATGGGTCTTTATACTGGTGGAGGCATTGGCATGGCGATAGGCGGTTCGCACATAAGTGTCGGTGTCAATGTCACAGACCTTTACCGCAATTCTATCTGTCAGGCTGGAGAAAGGTGCACAAGGCATTTTGGCTACAACAGCCATGTGTTGGCGGAGTTTTATCTTCGCTATTCCTATGCAATAAGGCTAAGGTAAAAGCTGTTCTTGCAGCAATATTGGATAGATTGATGTTTTTAATTATTGCTGTCCGATAAAACTTGAACCTTTGCGTATACACGCATGAGTACCAAAAAAGGGAAAGGACTTTTGGCCTTTCCCGAAAGGTTTGTAACTTTGTGTGACCAAACAACAAATTTCAAACCGATGGACAAAGGTA
>JAZLGA010000112.1:0-58441 GCA_045616045.1 Bacteroidales bacterium
CTCACCGAGGAAATCCCCGCTTGCGACAGCTACACTTGGCGCAACGGCGAGACTTACACCTCATCGGTCAGCGGAGTGACATTCACAGTGCCAAACGCAACACCCGATGGCTGCGACAGCATATACACGCTCAACCTCACCATTAGCAACAAGGTTGAACTCACCGAGGAAATCCCCGCTTGCGACAGCTACACTTGGCGCAACGGCGAGACTTACACCTCATCGGTCAGCGGTGTGACCTACACAGTGCCAAACGCAACACCCGATGGCTGCGACAGCATATACACGCTCAACCTCACCATCAACTACAGCAACCTTGACGGCGAAGTCACTGAAACAGCATGCGACATCTTCACTTGGAACGGAGAGGAATATGACAAGAGCGGCGACTACATCTTTGAGACGCAAACCACACACGGTTGCGACAGCACCGTAATACTGCACCTCACCATCAACCACTCCACAAGCTCAACGACAGAAGAGACAGCCTGCGACAGCTACACTTGGAACGGACAAGAATACACACAAAGCGGCACCTACACATATCACACCGAAAATGTCTCAGGCTGCGACAGCACCGTCAACCTGATTCTGACAATCAACAATTCAGAACACCCTGTCTTCAACGAGATTGCCTGCAATTCGTCATTCATTTGGCATGGAGTAGAATACACAACATCCGGAACATACTATTTTGACACAGTGACAGCACAAGGCTGCGAACGCATCGAGACTCTTAATCTCAACATAATACCTAAAATCACTATCAACGGCACCTGCTATCCCATAGGCGGTAGCGAAACAGGGTTCAACATCACCACATATACCTTGACAACGACACTGCCCGAATATATGCCTGACTCAGTGGCATGGAACATAGGTTGCGAAAATTGGTATATCGTGCCACACGACAACGGCATGTATGCCGACCTGCACATCTTCACATGGATACCCGACTCCATACCGCTCACCGCCACCGTTTACAACGTATGTGGAGCCACCACCGACACATTATGGATACATGTCTCTTACTTCAATGTTGACGAAAACGACGGCTTCTACATCAGCATACTGCCCAACCCGAACAATGGTGCCATGACAATAAGCGTCCCCGAAGAGATGACCGGCGCACAAGTCAAGGTTTATGATTTGCAAGGAAACATCATAGATATCTTCAGCATAAACGAGACTCGAAAGAGATACAGCATGAAGGTTCACAGTGCAGGCGTGTACTACTTCAACATCATCAAGGACAACCACAACATCACAAGGAAAGTGATTATCGCGAAATAACATTATTGACAAAGAAAATTCATTATATTGTAAAACTAACTAAACAAATCGCTTATGAAGCTCTTTACACAAAAACAGATCATGACCGTTGTCATGTTGCTATTTGCCACACTGATGGCAAATGCACAAACACCCAACACTATGGGCAACGACTTCTGGGTAACTTTCATGGCAAACCAAAAGACCCAGTACGATGACGGAGAAATCAACGCCAATTCATTGGCCCTGACACTTATCATCACCGCCAGAAACAACTGCACGGGAAGAGTAGAGAATCCACATACAGGCTGGTATGAGGATTTCGAAGTCAACACAGGTGAGATAACAAACGTAACCATACCCAAGGAACAATGCTACTGCAACAAGCCTGGAACAGTGGAACACAAAGGGTTGCACATAACCTCTACCGACAACATCTCACTGTTCGCATCGAACTACAAGTTCCAATCGTTTGACGTAACCAACGTGTTGCCAACAGAAAGCCTCACCGACGACTACATGATTCAGACCTATCACAGCCTGAACCTCAACACCCTACGTTACCCTTCGGAGTTCATCATCCTTGCCACCGAAGACAACACCACAATAAGCATCACCCCTTCATCACAACTCTCAGACAACACACCAGCCGATGAGACATTCGAAGTGACACTCAACGCCGGACAATGCTATATGGTACAGTCAACCGCTCCAACAACAAGCAAGACACAACTCTCGGGCAGCCGCGTCGTAGCACACGACTGCAAGAAGATTGCCGTGTTCCAAGGCAACGACCTGAGTCAGGTACCCAATGGCTTCACCGCTGGCGACCATCTCTTTGAGCAAAGCATTCCAACAATGTATTGGGGAAAGAAATTCATCGTGACATCCTCAGGAATGCGCATGGCCGACCGCCTAAAAATAACTTCACTCTACGACGACTGCACCGTAGAAGTTGACGGCGAGACTCAAGGCACACTACAAGCTGGCAAGAGCGCCGAGTTTGAAATTCAGGAAACAGCAACCTATATAGAGACTTCACAACCTGCCTGCGTATTCCTTTACCTTACAGGCTTCGATTACTACGGTGCCGAAAGCAAAAGCACAATGGGCGACCCGTCAATGACGCTCATCACACCTGTTGAACAACAAATCGACTACATAACATTTGGCACATTCACCACTGAATACACACAATATCACTTCGTAAACGTTGTCACCGAGACAGCAACAAAAAACACCATGATGCTCGACGGCGACAGCATCTCTGAGCAATTCGAGACAGTGGCAGGAAATCCCGATTACTCTTTTGCCCGCATCGAAATCAACTATGGTTCACACACCTTGCAGAACACCAACGGCGGCTTCTCTGCACATGTTTACGGCCTTGGCGACCAAGAAAGTTATGCCTACTCAGTCGGCACAGGCATGGCAGCTATCAACAAGCAAATGTACATTAACGACATTCCCAGCACAGACTACCCTGAAGGCTACATAAATTGTACAGGCGAAGAAATAAACTTCAGAGTAACTACCGCCTACGAACATAACTCTGTGAACTGGGTGTTTGGCGACGGTGGAACAGCCACAGGCGATGAAACCTCATACACCTACACTACCAGCGGGCAATATCTTGTGCAAGCCATCATAGAAAAAGATGCCGACTTCTGCCAAGCAGCACTGCACGACACCATCGAAGCTATCATCATAATAGGCGAAAATGAACAGACTAATCTCGAATATAATTTCTGCACAGGTTCGTCAATAACCATCAACGACGAGACCTACAACGAGCCTGGCGTTTTCACACAAGAACTCAATACCATACTCGGCTGCGACAGCATCCTGTACCTCAACATCATTGAGGTGAACGAAACTGCCAAAGTGGTTATCGTTGGCGACTCAATAGTAAGGATTGACGGCTCCACATACGGCATCAACCTCACAACAGACGAAGAAACTCTCATCGACTCAGTGGCTTGGAACATTGACTATGAAGGATGGACCGTCACACCAACAGAAGGCTTCGGTTGCATTGTCAACACCAACGAGATGTATCCCGAAACAACACCTGTAATGTTAACAGTGACCACCTACAACACTTGCGGCAGCTACACCACCAGCATAGGCCTGCACTATGAGGGTGAAGGAATAGAAGAAAACACTGCCAATGCAACTATATTCCCCAACCCAACATCAGGCATGCTTAACATAAAAGCTAATGCCATGAAACAGATACGCATAATAGACGTCATTGGACAAGTGCTGACCGACAAGGCCATCGGCACCGACGACATCACCATTGACATGAGCCAATATGGAAACGGCATCTATCTCATAGAAGTCACCACCCAAAACGGCAAAGCCCTGAAACGTATCGTTGTTAGATAACACACGACACTATCACAAACTGAAAAAAGCGGTCAATCGACCGCTTTTTTTCATCAAAATCCAACTCAAAACTCCTTTAAACTATCATGACAAAAATCATGATGCAAAGATGAGGCTTTTTAAGTCTGCAGCCCATCACCATTTTTTGGTATTTTGAGTTGTCCGCACAACTATTTATAATGATTTTAATCTACAATTTGATAAAACTCAAAAAACGGCAGCTATTTTTCTGATGTTTCTGATGTGTTGGCATACTTTATTGTCGGTTTTAGCCACCTGAAGATTATAGTCAGCCTGCATCTGAATCCACAGTTGCGCATCAATACCCAAAGCAGCCTCCAGATAAAGGGCATAGACTACCGATATTGGTCTTTTGCCGTTGAGGATTTCATTCAATACAGAATACGACACACCAATCTGTTGCGCCAAGTGCTTCTGCGATATGCCTCTATAGTCTATTTCTTCTTTCCAATTGTCATCATTTTAACTATTTGTAGTGGTTAGTCAATTCCAATATATATCAAAGATAATACTTTTTTGGAAAAAATTCGACATTTTGCGAATTGTTTCTTTCAGAAGCTACGCATAACTATGCACACCGCCCAAAATAAGATTCACACCAAAATAGGTGATGACGACACTCAAGAAGGCAAGGATGCTATAGACATGGAAAAACATAGGCTTACGGAACGACAGCAACACATCGGAAAGGAGAGGCATGCCATAAACGAGCAGCGTGATGAGTGCCCAAACCTCCTTAGGGTCCCACGACCAGAAGTTACCCCATGAGATGTTGGCCCATATAGTGCCGACAAAGATACCGGTGGCAAGCAAGGCCACAGCGGGATAGAGCATCAGACGGCTGATGTCGCGCAAGCGTTCCATATAGGCCACATTGGCAGGCTGCGCAAACCTGACAAGCAACGCACTGACACCGTTGAGCATGATGAAAAACAGCAATGCGTAAGCTATCATGATGACAGAGACATGAAGGCTCAATAGCGGCGATGCCAGAACAGGCATCAGATGTGTGACGGGCGGGTTGGGGCCACCCATCATCTGCACCAGCAACACGAAGCCGCTCGTCAGCAGACCAGCCGGCAGAGCCATCTCATACCGTCTCGCAAAAAACAAAGTAATGAAGCATATAGCCAATGCCATAAGATTCATCGAGTCGAAACTGCCAGCCATAGGGACATGACCGCCAATAATCCAACGCAAGATGAGAAGTAAAGACAGGAAAACACAAAGCAGTGCCATCCAAGCCATTCCCAAAATACGGACAGGCTTGTAAAGCGGTTTCATCTTTCCCAGACACACCAGCGACAGGGCAAAACACACCGAACCCAAGATGACACATACTATAGCGAGCCACTTGCCTATACTGAGATGATTGTAGAGACATTCGGAACGGCATTGGGCTTGCGATGGCAAAAAGCCAAACGCATATTTCTCTTGATAAGCCTTAGTCTTATCAAGCACCTCGTTCAAGGCTTTAAAATCGTTCTTCAACACAAGCTCACGACAGAGGGTGAGTTGCTTGCGAATGAAAAGACACTCGACTTCGCACATGTCCAAAGGCAGGTTGTCGTTCTGTGAATACCAATTAATGATACCGGCAGTGTCAACATGTGGGAACATCTTCAGCAACCTACCGTTATTGAGCATGGCGACAAGCTGGTATTTCTCGTCAGCATCGCTATATTTCTTGCGTCTGGGGTCGCCAACAGGCAGTGACTTGACGAGTTCGGTTAGTTTGTTTTCGCCCGCTGCGTCAATAAAGTCGTTCTTGCTGGCATACTTGCCTTTGATGCCAAGTTGTTCCCGCACAAAACCGTCCTTAATCTTAATCATCGGCTCGTCTTTCCAGTCCTGACAATAGAACATCCAGCCGCTCAACACCTGCTCTGGACTCAGTCCCATGTAACAGCTGCTGCCATACAGCCTCGTGGTGAAATCCTTGGCAAGGGTCTGCAATGGGCACACACGGCCTTTATACATCACATACAACTGCCCCATCTTGTCGGCGCACTCTCTTGGAATGGCACGAGGCTTGTTGGCCGCCTCTACACTGAAAACGCCGCCACAAACAAAGAACACGAACAAAACAGACACCTTGCCTGAAACCTTTCTCAACAAGGTACGGAACTCGCCATTCTTCTCTGCGAAGGCAAAAACAACAGCCAGCAAAAGCAAAGCACAGCCAGTATATGTCACTCCGATGCCCCATGGGTCGTATGAGACAGAGAGGACAGAGTTGCCATCATCGTCGTAATCGCTCTGATAAAAGCGGAAACCCCTGTGCTTGAGAATGTTGTTCATTGAGATTACAACCTCGGTGTTGGTGTCGTCATCATTGATTTGCAGGTGGCTGACAAAGTCCATTGGCGAACTGGAGCCTGGATAGGTCTCTATCTCAAAACGACTAAGGGTGAGACTGAAAGGCAACTCACACTCAACAGTGCCGCCTTGTTTCTCAACTGAGAAGCGTGAGACGGCAACATCAGGCACAAGCGTCATCTCTCCATGTTGACCTGTGAGCATGGCAAGCAGAGCTCCAAGGAGGATGAATACCACGGCAAGAAACAGCGTCAATGCAGCGGGACGTCTCCAGTTACTATTAAAAAAGGTGAAGACAGCACCAGCCAAGACAAGCAAGACCCACAGGACAACAAACCACCACGAGCCATAGACATGAGACAAGGCATAGTCGGAGCCATGTAGTTTTTCGACCACGGTGCCTGCGGCAAGGGCAACAATAAGCACAACCATAAGTGTAGTTGCAAAAACGCGTATTTCTTTCATACCTAAATTCAAGAGACAAATGCAACTTTTGCGGAGGTCAGTAAAATCAATATTTTTATCAGAAGGAAGAAAGGAAAGTTCCTTCCTTCCCGTCTGAATGGAAAAAAATGATTATCTTTGCCTCCGTCCTAAAGAAAAAAAGATGGCACATTTAACCAGCGAGCAAAGGTACACAATTTTCGTGATGTTGGAGAAGAAAATCTCCCAAAGTGAAATCGCAGCGACGATAGGCCGCCACAAGTCGGTGGTCAGCCACGAGACAAGGTGCAACAGCGACAAGCGCAACGGCCAATGTCTTGTTTCTCAACATTCAAAAGCATTCTCTATATGCTCAACATCAGCTTTGCCGTTATCATGCAGAACAACCGACACTATGTCAAAACGTGTGTCACAGTCCAAATCGCACTTTTCTATATAGGCATTAGCAGCATCGACAAGAAGTTTCTGTTTTCGCTCACTGACGGCCTCATCGGGAAAGCCATAAAGGTCGGTACGACGTGTCTTTACCTCAACTATGACCAAGGTGTCGCCATCTCTCGCTATGACATCAACCTCCTTATGGCTGTTGCGCCAATTGCGTTCAACTATTGCATAGCCCTTGCCAGAAAGATATTCAACAGCTATGTCCTCACCTCTTTTGCCAAGATTTATATGTTTTGCCATCTCTTGTTAATTCATGCAAAAATAAAAAAATCGGCACAGAAAAAGTCTATGCCAATTGAGAAACTATGTCAATTGTTGCCTAAGACATCAGAAATCTCCTTTTTGGAAAAATGGCCGACGACAACGGTTATCATGCCATAATTGTCGCTACTGGTGCAAATGACCAATTCATTTGGCGAGTCAGTTTCATTTAAGAGATAATTGTATGACATGCCGCCTTCACTCCTACCATTCGCAAGAACTTCATAATTCTTGTCGCCCAGAAGTTTTTTTATGTCAGCATTGATTTTCTTAACAGCACCTCTTTGGGTTGAACTTATAGTCAACATTTTCTGTAATTTGCAAACATTTGTGCTGCCATCTTGAGAAGCCAATGCTCCGAAAGCAGCGTTGCAGAATTGCATCATCGACTCGTTGACACAATAATAGTGAATATCTTTCATGTCAGCATACTTGTCATAAATCTTGTTTTGTGCCTGAAGACCAGTAGCACTTACCAGCAATACCGTTGCAAAAACGATTTTTTTGAAAGAATTCATCTTCATAGTTTCACGATTTTTAAATACAAACATCACATAACTTGTTTATACGTCACAACAACACATCTTTTTCATATACCAATCAATCATCGTGCCGTTTTGGCACAAAAAGACATTGAATATTACAAAAAAAACAACACCTTTGTCAGCCAAGTCCATAGGACATGAAGAAAAGCAAGAAGAACAAAAAAGCCACTCCAGTCCAAGAAGTTTTCAAGGTTTCCTGAAAGGCAGAAGGAATAGCCGAGCATGGCAAGCCTCTCAAGCAATCTTCAGTTATCGTCAGCAAGAAAAGCACACAAAAAAAACACGAAAACAAAGAACGAGAATAATGACTTCATAAAAAAAACTATAAAATGGAAAACATCAACTTCGACGAGTTACTGGGCAAGCTCAAGGAGGTCATCATGCGTGCGGGTCATGACACAACAAAACAAATCATTTGCATGCACCTTGCGCTTAAAGACGAAAAGACACCAACGACAGACAAAATCATCATTTATTCAACACTGGCACATATTGTAATGCCGTCAAACATACTCTCATTGCGCAACCATCCCATTTTCAGTCATCTTGACGAAGTGGCAGCAGTGCTTGATTGCCTACAAGAAAACAAAGAGAAAAATCACTCACGAGATGTACCAACAAGCAGAAAAAAATCATTGCAAAGCATCTTATAGGCTACAAAGCTGGAGACACAAGCATAAGAGGCCAACAAGACTAAAGCCTTTTTTTGGTGTTTTTCCACAAATAATTGCAAAAAAAAGCAGCCATCGCATGGCATAAACACCAAAAATAAGTTTCGTTATCACAAAAAGATGTATCTTTGCAGCCTCAAAAATCAAATAATGTCAGAGAACAAAGGGGCTAAACGCCCAAGAATAGGTCAAAAGAAAGAGCATAAGGAAATCTTTATGCAAGACAAGTACTTTAATATTCATCACCGCGACGGTGACGATGAGGTACGCAATGAGAACAAGCCAAGAGGCGAGAACCGCAAGTTCGGCCGCAAGTTTAGCGATGATGGACCGAGCGAGCGCAAGTTTGGCATGCGCCGTTTTGACGACGACAATCGCGGGAATCGTTCAGGGCGTCGTTTCGACGACGAAGACAGCCGTCGTTTCGACCGCAAAGACCGCAGGCCAGACAGACGCAAATTTGACGACGACGCCTTCGAACACCGCAATAGCCGCAACGACAGGCCAAACAAACGTGGCCGCCGTTTTAATGACGACGATAACGACAACCGTCGCCGTTTCACACGCGACAATGACAGGCCATACGGCCGCCGCTTCAACGATGAAGAACATGCGAGACCTTCACGCCGCCGCTTCAATGACGACGACAACGACAGACCACGCCGCCGCTTCAATGACGACGACAACGGACGCACATCTCGCTTTAGCCGCGAAAAGGATGGGAAAAAGAGCTACAGCAGCCGTGAGTCAAGACCAAACGACCGCAAATACGGCAAAAAACATTATGATGACGACAAGCCCATATTCGAAAGAGGAGACAAGACAAGACGTAATTTCGATGACGATGACAAACGCGGAAGCAAACGCAAGTCAACGGTTGACACCAACGAGGAGACACCACGTCACGGAAGAAAAGGATATCAACGCGAGAAAGACCCGCTTTACGACCGTCCAAAAGCCTTTGGCGAAATAAGGCTCAACAAATACCTTGCCGACTCGGGCATCTGCTCACGACGCGAAGCCGACGAACTTATTAAAGCAGGATGTGTGACAGTGAACGGTGAAGTCATCACCACAATGGGCTTCAAAGTCAAGCCAGAAGACAAAGTTGTATATGGCGGACAAACTCTGAGCCGCGAGAAACTGCGCTACATACTACTCAACAAGCCTAAAGGATACATCACCACCAGCGACGACCCATACGAGCGCGACACCGTGATAGACCTTGTCAAAGACGCTTGCAACGAACGCATCTTCCCTGTCGGACGTCTTGACAGATTGACAACGGGACTGCTCTTGTTCACCAACGACGGCGACTTGGCAAAACGACTCACCCACCCCAGCAGCGAAGTTGCAAAACTCTATCATGTCACTCTCGACAAGCCTCTCACAAAAAACGACATGCTTCGCATTTCGGAAGGCATAACACTTGATGACGGCGACATCGCCCCCGACGCAATATCATACGTAGAAGGCGACAGTACTAAAAAGGAAATAGGCATTGAATTGCACTCAGGCCGCAACCGAATCGTGCGACGCATATTCGAACATCTCGGCTATGAGGTCACAAAACTCGACCGCGTCATGTTTGCAGGTCTTGACAAATACAAACTTCCACGCGGTGAATGGAGATTCCTGACCGACATGGAAGTCAATATGCTTAAAAAGATATAATTTTCGTGGTTTTATAGTTTTATGGTTTTTTGTGGTACGGGTTTTCACGAAGACCCGTACCTTTTTTTATCAACCACGTCACAGGGAACGACACAAAACACAGGCAAAAAAAAAAGAGCCTCGTTTTGAAGCTCTTTGTCGGAGTGGCCCGACTCGAACGGGCGACCGCTTGCACCCCATGCAAGAATGCTAGCCAACTGCACCACACCCCGATGTCTTGCGCTGCAAAGGTAGAAACTTTTTTCGTATATATTACAAAACACAGTTCATTTTTTTGTTTTATTTTTGCCATCATGGTTAGAACATTGTTAATCAATGACATAACCGGCATATATGTATGTATTGTCTGCCATTAGTAAAATCAACAATCCATATTCTAAAAAAAATCCATACATTTGCATAAATGAAATTTAAAACATGGAACATACAGAATGCTTAATCATTGGTTCAGGTCCAGCGGGCTACACAGCCGCCATATACACCTGCCGTGCAGACATCAAGACCCTCATATACGAAGGTACGCAGCCGGGCGGGCAACTGACACAGACTACAGAAATTGAAAATTTCCCCGGTTATCCCGAAGGCATCAACGGCAACGACATGATGGCCGACTTACGCCGTCAGGCAGAACGTTTTGGGGCAAAGATACGCATGGGAGCAATAACAAGTATCGATGCTTCACAACGTCCTTTCCGTGTCACCACAGAATATGACGGCGACATTCTTGCCGACACCATCATAGTGGCCACAGGAGCCTCGGCACGCTATCTTGGGCTGCCTTCAGAGGAGGCGTTCAAGGGTGGCGGAGTGTCGGCTTGCGCCACATGCGACGGGTTCTTCTACAAAGGCAAAGACGTGGCTGTGGTAGGCGGTGGCGACACAGCTTGCGAAGACGCGACCTATCTCTCAAAACTCTGCAACAAAGTGTATCTCATAGTGCGCCGCGATGTACTCAGAGCCTCTAAAGCCATGCAACACAAAGTGCTCAGCACACATAACATTGAAGTGCTTTGGACAACGCAAACCAAAGAACTGCACGGTGAGCAGCAAGGCTTCAGAAAGAAACTCACAGAAGCCGTCCTTTACGACAGCCTCACCAAAGAAGAACATACCATAGCAATAAGCGGTTTCTTCGTAGCCATAGGTCATACGCCAAACACGGCCATGTTCGACGGCATATTAGACCGTAACGAAGAAGGATACATCATCACCAAGCCAAAATCGACAGCTACCAATGTGGAAGGCATTTTCGCCTGCGGCGACTGCCAAGACCCTCACTACCGCCAAGCCATAGTGGCTGCTGGCACAGGTGCCATGGCCGGAATGGAAACAGAAAGGTTCATAATGGCACAAAAACAATAAAACAAATCAACGAAAAACAAACTATTTTTTCTGCTACATTTCTGCCAATCTTCTTCTCGGCATGCGACATGAAAAGGCTTGACATTGTTGAATATTGGATGTCGTACAACGTCATTGTCGGATACAATATGCCTTCTGACGTATCCGAAATTCTCGACACCCTGCCTGATAAGACATCACCATGCGAGATTGAAAAAAATGACGTCTTCGGCAACGTAGTTAAAGACGACACTCTTACAGCAATCGCAAATTCGGGCAAGCGGACACATCTGCACCATATAAAACATGGCAGCAACGGCATACGCAACAACTACAGATGTGTTCAAGCAAATCAACTGAAACGCATCGACTCGTTGTCATATCAGGTCATCGACAAACAATCACTTGAAAAGAAAGCGGACTCACAAGCCACCGGCAAAAGAAGCAGGAAAATAGCCTTACTGCGCCATAACAGACACAAAAGGACAACATACGGCACAAAAACCACAACCAAACACTACTCCACCGAGAGAACGTGTATGCACAACGAGAAAGTGTTCTTCAACTTCCATTCTAATTCTATCACAAAAAAGAATGTAGCACATTTTGAGATATTAAAAAATTACAGCCATGCAACTTTCGACAGAGGTAAGTACAAATCCATTGGAGCAAAAAATATGTTACGGCGACAAACTGCTCTTCCTTGGCTCGTGTTTCGCCAACGAAATAGGCAAGACTTGTCGAGACCTTGGTTTCGATGCCTTGCTGAATCCATTTGGCGTGCTGTTCAATCCCATGAGCATAGCCAATGCACTGTCGCGACTTGACAGCGGAGAACACTACACGCACAACGACATCATAAACGTTGGTGAACGAGAGTTCTTCTGCACCTTTGAACACAACACCGAGTTTTGGAACACATCAGAAGACAAACTGCTTGAAAACATAAACAACCAACTAGACAACAACACCGAACATTTCAGGCAAACAAAATGGATCGTCATAAGTCTTGGCACAGCATGGGTTTACAAACATCACGACACGAAAAAAGTGGTGTCGAACTGCCACAAATTGCCATCAAAAATGTTTGAGCGACGCCTGCTCACCACAGACGATGTTGCCAATGCCTTGAGCGACATCGCCAAAGGTCATACAGACAAGAATTTTATCTTTACCATCTCCCCATTAAGACACCTCAGAGACGGCCTGCACGAAAACCAACTCAGCAAGGCCACCCTGCTTCTCGCCGTCAACAGCGTGTGCAATGCCAATGGAAATGCCTTCTATTTCCCCGCCTACGAAATTCTTTTGGACGAGTTGCGCGACTACCGCTTCTACAAAACAGACATGATCCACCCCACCGAACAAGCAGTGGAATATATATGGAAACGTTTCATTCAATTTGCCATAAGCGACGACAGCTCCCATACTATTAAAGAGGTCGAAGCTCTTCAGACAATGCTTAGACACAGGCCGATGTTTCCTGGAAGCAAACAACACGATGACTTTATCAAGCTAAAAGATGCAAAACTTGAGCATCTGGAAAAAAAATATCCTTTTTTAAGAATGGACAACATCAAATGATGGTTCTATCCGGAAAAAAAACTTTTTCCACAACCTTCAAGGTTGAACTTATCTTACACCTACGAAATTGGTCATAATACAAGACGTCTGCTCCATCTTTGTCGTTATGCCTATACGCTAGGCTACATCTTACTTGCGCCGTCCTGCCAAGACTTATGCCCACCCATATTGGCAAGACAAGCAAAGACCAAGCATAGTCTTTAAGCCATCAGCCCCGACATTTGGCATCAGGGCGTTATTTTTGTGACAAGACAATTGTTGTCAACAAATGCCGCCAAATCATTATATAATATGTAAAACTGTTTTTGCAGTCTATTTAAAAAAAACGTAAATTTGCGGTTTGATTTTAAACTTCTAATAAAAGAATAATATGGACTATAATTTCAAAGAGATAGAGAAAAAGTGGCAGCAGTATTGGCGCGACAACAAGGTTTACAAAGTGGGCATCGACAAGACAAAGCCAAAGTTTTATGTCCTTGACATGTTTCCCTACCCTTCGGGAGCAGGGCTCCATGTTGGTCATCCTTTGGGATACATAGCATCCGACATATATTCACGCTATAAGCGTCTCAAAGGTTTCAATGTGTTGCATCCCATGGGCTATGACGCATACGGATTGCCTGCCGAGCAATATGCCATACAGACAGGCACACACCCGGCCGAAACAACCGAGAAGAACATAAACCACTACCGCGAGCAGATGGACAAGATAGGCTTCTCGTATGACTGGGACCGCGAGGTGCGCACCTGCGACCCAAAATACTACAAGTGGACCCAATGGACTTTCATCCAGCTGTTTAACTCATTCTATTGCAACAAATGCGCAAAAGCCCAACCCATAGAAGAACTCGTCAAGCACTTTGAGGGCGAAGGCACCAACGGCCTTGACGTGGCACAGACAGAAGAGTTGTGCTTCACTGCCGACCAATGGAAAGCCATGAGCGAGAAGAAGCAGCAGGAAATCCTGATGAACTACCGTTTGGCTTATCAGGCCGAAACAATGG
Source organism: Bacteroidales bacterium (assembly GCA_045616045.1). GTDB lineage: Bacteria > Bacteroidota > Bacteroidia > Bacteroidales > F082 > Limimorpha. The sequence goes on from JAZLGA010000112.1 coordinate 13,972, forward strand.
TGAACTGGTGTGCCGAGCTGGGCACCGTGTTGGCCAACGACGAAGTGGCCGACGGTCTTTCCGTGCGCGGCGGCTATCCTGTCGTCCGCAAGTCGATGAAACAATGGCTGCTGCGTATCACAGCATACGCCGACCGTCTGCTCAACGACCTTGACACCATCGACTGGAGTGAATCAGTCAAAGACGTGCAACGCAACTGGATAGGCAAATCGCGCGGTGCTTCAGTTCATTTCTCCGTTGATGGCAAAGACATCGACATTGAGGTGTTCACCACACGTGCCGACACCTTGTTTGGCACCACTTTCATGGTGCTTGCTCCCGAGCACGAGTTGGTATCACAAATAACCACCGATGCACAGCGTGCCGAGATAGAAGACTACATCACCCGCACCAAAAACCGTTCAGAACGCGAACGCATGGCCGAAGTGAAACGCGTCAGCGGAGCCTTCACCGGAGCCTACGGCATCAACCCGATCACAGGCGTCAAGCTACCCATCTGGATTTCCGACTATGTGCTGATGGGATACGGAACAGGAGCCATCATGGCTGTACCGGCACACGACAGCCGCGATTTCGCTTTCGCACGCCATTTCAACCTGCCTATCATACAAGTGGTCAAAAAACAAGGCGAAGAGACATCCGACCCTGCAACATGGGAAGAAAGCTACGATGCCAAAGACGGCATACTAACCAATTCAGGATTCCTCGACGGCATGCCAGTAAAACAAGCCATCAACCGAATGATAGAAGAACTTGAGAAAAAAGGCGTTGGCACCGGCAAGACCAACTCCCGCCTCCGCGACGCCATCTTCAGCCGCCAGCGCTACTGGGGCGAGCCTTTCCCGATTTTCTACAAAGATGGCATGCCTTACGTCATGGACGAATCGAAACTACCGCTGATGCTGCCTCCCATCAACGAATACAAGCCAACCGAGAACGGCGAACCGCCATTGGCTCGCGCCAAGAATTGGGCCACCGAGGAAGGCTACCCGATCGAAACCAACACCATGCCAGGTTTCGCAGGCTCAAGCGGATATTATCTGCGCTATCAAGACCCACACAACGACGAAGCTTATTTCAGCCACGAAGCCAACGACTACTGGCAAAATGTGGACCTTTATATAGGTGGTGCCGAACACGCCACAGGACACCTCGTTTATAGCCGATTCTGGAACAAATTCCTTTTCGACATCGGCTTGACTTGCAAAAACGAACCATTCCAACGCATGGTGAACCAAGGAATGATACAAGGACGCTCCAGCATGGTATATAGGGCAAACTTCGAAAAGATGGCTGAATATCACGTGTGGGAGATGATAAAAGACAAACAGACTGGAGTTGAATTCATAAGAAACTATCATGACGGTCGCCGCGAATTCGACTTCTTCTGCTCCGAGAAAGGAATACTGATAGAGATAAAACGGGTGTCGAACCTCGAGAAACTGGTCGAGCATTACGAAGACTACGCAAAAAGCAAAGGCTACAAGCTGCTCCTCATACCCATTCGTGCCGTATTAGAACACCCAGAAAAGATAAAGGCCAAGATACAAGACATGGTAGAAGGCAAAGACGTTCCAAATTTTGAGGGCGGAAAGCCTTTCACCCCATTCCCTCTCTTCGTCTCAAAAAACATCAAGGGACGCGACAAATACACCGATGCCATACATGCAGACATCAACTTGGTGCACAACGACATTCTCGACATCGAAGCCTTCCGCCAATGGCAACCACACCTGGCCGACTCACAATTCATCACCGAAGACGGAGGAAAATATGTTTGCGGTGTTGAGATAGAGAAAATGTCAAAGTCGAAATACAACGTACAAAACCCCGATGACCTTGTCGAGAAATATGGAGCCGACACTCTACGTCTCTACGAGATGTTCCTGGGACCTCTCGAACAGTCGAAGCCATGGGACACACAGAGCATAGAAGGCACCTTCCGTTTCGTGCGCAAGTTGTGGAGACTTTACCATGACGAAAACAACAACTTCAACGTTAGCGACGAGCCCGCAACAGCAGCTGAGCTTAAAAGCCTGCACCGCCTTATCCGCAAGGAAGAGGAAGACATTGAACGCCTGTCGCTCAATACTGTCGTATCGGCATTCATGATTTGCGTGAACGACCTGACCGACATGAAGTGCAACAAACGCGAGATACTGGAACCTCTTGCCATTATGGTATCGCCCTATGCACCTCACATTGCAGAAGAACTGTGGCACCTGCTGGGACACAACAACTCTGTCGTGATTGAACACTACCCTCTATTCGACGAGACCAAGGTGGTCGAAAACACTTTCACCTACCCCATCTCGTTCAACGGAAAGATGCGTTTCAACTTGGAACTGCCCCTTGACATCAATTCCGACGACGCCCTTAAAGCCGTACAAGCCGCACCCGAAGCACAACGATGGATAGAAGGCGTGCAGATACGCAAAGTGATTTTTGTGCCTAAGAAAATCATCAATATTGTCGTGGGTTAATAATGAATATTGAATACTTCTTTTATCTTTGCAGAAAGATTGTAAAAATAAAAAAATAGAGCAATTATAATAATCACATAATCACAAAATTTAACACCTATGAAAAAATTGTTACTTTTTGTTGCGGCTCTCTTGATAACCGCAGGCACAATGGCGCAAGACATCTATCTCTGTGGCAACTATAATGGTACCTACGGACTCCAATACACGATCTACAAAAATGGTAAGTGGATAATTAAATCCCCCACGGCAGACCCTGGCGAAAACTATCGAATGGAAAACATGATTATAGCCGAAGATGGCGAGTTGTATTATCTGCACCATTGGAACAACGATAACGGCACAGCATTCAACCATTGGACTAACGTCAAAAGATACGGCACAGGCGTAGTGTTTGACTGCCCTCCCGACAAAGGCATCATTTTAAAAGACATTGCCTATAATAACGGCAATGTGTATGCTGCAGGCAGCTACCACGACGAAGACGGACACGACTATGCATACATCACAAAGAACAATGAAGTATTCTACAAAAACGACGCAACCGGTTATGACTGCAAAATGATGGGTATAGATATTGTTAGCGACTCCGTGTTCACCTGCGGTGGCAGTGCCTCAAGCGAAGGTGCTTCTGGTGAGGATTATTCGTATGCAACAGTCTGGAGAAACGGAAATGTGATAGGATCTGCCGACAATGTTTCCGGAGAATACAGCTACGCCTACGACCTTGCCGTTTACAACAACACTATTTATGTTTGCGGAAAAATACTCACTGGTGGAGTGTGGAAAGCCGCTCTATGGGAACTTTATGCAAACACAGACTCAGATGCCCCATCCGTAATGACCCTTATTGCAACCTTGTCTGACAGCGAATCGATCTGTAAAGCCATCTATGAGGAAGCCGGCAACATCTATTTGTCGTATGTGACAACAGGAGTCGAAACAGGCGTTTATAAATACAACTCCTGGAACGAAACACTTGAAAAAATATACACCTATGACGCCTCCAGGGCCGATTTAGGAAACATTGTGGCAACAAGCCACGGCATCTATACGACAGCAAACGCAATCGGCGCATATTGGCTTGATGGCGAAAAAGTAAGTGTCTCCTACGCTTCTGAATTAATAGATAAGATTTCAGTAAAATACAATCCAAGCCAGACCGTATATGGACTGCCTTTCTACGACAGTTTCGACAATAATGAAACAAAATGGGACGATTGGTACACTTACGACTACAACACCGAAAACGGATACTACAACGCATTTTGGGACAGACTCGATTACAGCGGTGACGACGATTATGCAGCATTTCACCGTTGGGAATGCTATTATGGCACGCAATCGGCCGACCTCGTTTCTCCAAAAATAAGCCTTCCTGTCGATCAAAACATAACACTTTCCTTCTCTTCAAAAATATGGTATCTGGATGATTATGAAGCAGGTGGTTCTGGCTTATATATAACAAACAACTACGTACCTGGTTGGGGAGCATTGATATGGAAAGCTGACAACATGATTGCTGAAGGAGAAATTGAAGAAGACGCTTGGAAGAGTATATCAGTGGACTTATCGGGTTACAAAGGTGAGACCATACAACTTATTTTCTACTATAAGGGAGAATGCGCACACGGATGGCTTGTAGATGATATTCAAATCACAGGCACCTACGACGGCATAAGCGAAGACGGCGAAAGCACTGCCCTCAGCGTAATGCCTAACCCTGCCAACGGCATCATCCGCATTTACGGCTTGGAAGGAACAGAAGAAGTGAACGTTTACAACACACTTGGACAAGTGGTGAAGACAGCACGCCTCAGCAATGGCGAAAGCCTCTCCATCAGCGACCTCTCGGCTGGCGTTTACATGCTTCACAGCAAGAACAGCACACAAGTAGTGAAGTTCGCCGTGAAATAACAAATGTAATGTCAAAAAAAAAAACAAGGAGGCGGCAAACCGCCTCCTTGTTTTTGGTTATGGCAAACAAAAAAAAACACTCATCTTGAGAACTTTATGAAAGTCGTGTCTGTACCCAAAATGAGAACCAAAAAGATTACCAAAGACTATATCTGAGTCAGAATTCCTTTTCCAACTTTGTGCCAAAATTTATAAGAAAACTCGAAATTCAGCAAACAGGTCAGAATCTAATTCAGGCATAGACTTATGCCCTATTTTATTTCTTGATGGAATAAAAAACTCATTATTTTTCCCGGTTGTATTGATATTGTCCGTTCCAAAGTATTCCTTTTAGGTGGGTTCTATAAATTAATTTCCAGTGATTTTAAGTCGGTTTTCGAGCAGATTGCTGCGCAGAAAGAAGGTACATAGCGGGCTATGCAAGCGACTGATAAACAGCAAGATGCCGAAAAGTGGCCAAAAGAGAGGAAAAGAAATTCTAAATTTGTCATATCATTTGTATTTTATTTCGTTGATTTTATAGAACTCACCTTTAACATGTTTTTCAATCCACAACATCAAAAATCCTTTTTGTAATGTTTGTCGGTCCATACTTTTTATAAAAGAATCTTTTAATTAAAGACCATTGATTTTAAGTGATATGCAACACAAAATTTCATATTCAAAACATATTGTTATAATTCGTTGATATTCAATTTTTAGTATTTTTTCCAAAAAAAAATAGAACAACATAAAATGAAAAAGCAAACTGCATAGAAAGACACTCGTGACGGGGTTGTACAAGGAAAAGCTGACGAATGCCGGCGCAAGTCCTTACGATTACGTGCTGATTTGATGGCTGTTTCGTAGAAGTTAACCGACAGAGCCCCGCCTAAAATTTTCATAAAAACATCATCAAACTATTGGAAATGAAAAAAAATGGAACATTGCAGTGCTTTTTTCTTTAGAGTTTTTGTTTAATGGACTTTGCGAAATTCAAAGAACGGAGTGAGATAAAAAAGCAGTTCCCAAAAACGAATCTCAAAAAATATTTTAATTCAAGAAATGGCTACTTATCCTCAATTATAGGCACATTTTTTGTATATTTGCGAACAAAACAAACATTACTAGAATGTCCTGTCTTCAAGTCTTACTAGCCATATTATTTCCGCCACTGGCGGTGCTCGACCGTGGCTGCGGCTCGGTGCTTATAGTTTTCATACTCACTTGCTGCGGCTGGGTGCCAGGTGTCATTGGTGCTCTCGTCATCCTCAACAAGGACAGCTGAGAACAAGACAAAATAGGATTTCTTTCTATTTTTTAAAAAAGAATTTGCCACAAGGTTGAATAAAAACAACCATTGTGATATTATATAGACAACACTACAAACGAAAAAAAACAGTTTTTTTTTGGGGGGGGGCGACTATCATTGTAAACCATAAAATAACAACTAAATGAAAATACTTCACACTGCCGACCTGCACTTGGGTCAAATCCTTTACCAAAGCTACGAGCGCACTGACGAGCACATCCATTTCTTCAAACAACTGGAACAATGGTGCAAAGACGAAAGACCCGATGCCTTACTCGTGAGCGGTGACATATTCGACATACAACAGCCATCCAACGAGGTAAAAGAGTTGTTCAACACCATCTTCGTAAGCCTGCAAAAGGCCCTACCCGACATGCATATCGTCATCACCGCTGGCAACCACGACTCGGCCTCACGCATTCATGCCGACCGTGAAGTGTGGTCATTCTCAAACACCCACCTCGTAGGTCTGGCCCCTTCGTCAAGCAGCACAGAAGGGTGGCAAGACGACTACATCATCGAGCTGTCAAGCGGTTACATCATAGCAATGCCCTACATGCATGGCAACCGCCAACAACAACTACAGTCGATACTCGACAAGGTAAGCAACCGCAACACCGAAGGCAAACCCGTAGTCATGATGGGTCACTTGGCAGTAAGCGGCAGCGATGCTACAGGACACGACTTCGAGATAGGCAAGATAAAGACACAGAACATAAGCGACTTGGGGTCTGGCTACGACTACCTCGCCCTCGGTCACATACACAAGCCACAGACAATAGGCGATTACGCCAGCAGCATGACACTCGACACCATCACCTACGAGGCCCCCGTCGCGCGCTACTCTGGCAGCGCACTCCATGTCACCTGCGACGAGCAATATCCCCACACCGTCAGCGTCGTAGAGATAGACCGTCACGGCGGCAACGTCAGCCTGCACCAGCTCCGCATTGACGAACTGCGCCATTTCCACATACTGCCAGAACAAGGCGAAGCTCTGGAAAACGAAGAAGATGCAATCAAGACACTAAATGAATGGTGCGAAAACAAAACATCGTGCTACATCCGATTCAGAATGAAACACGACACCATGTTGTCGCCAAACTTCAGCCAGAAGGTTTACGACATACTCAACAAACACAATAACATTGTGCGATACAACCCAAGAATATTGTGGGAAGGGCAACCAGAGTCTAAAGAGGAAAACGACGACAAACCAGTCTTTGAATTGGAGGAGATTAGGAACATGACTGACCCCATCGAATTCATAAACAAGACCAAGGAGCAATACCCTCGTCTCGACTTTGAATCGCTACGCGAAGTCTTCTCCGAGGTTGAAACAGAGGTAAAACGCATCATCGACGAAGGCGACAAAAAGCAAAAAAGCAAACAAAGCAGCAACCAAGACCAAGAAAACGCCATTTAAAACCAAGGAATCATGAAAATAAAGAAACTTACCATAAAAAACATAGGCTCCATCGAAAAAGCCGAAATAGACTTTGAAAGAGACCTCAACGACAATTTCAGCAACACTCCGGCCCCTGTTTTCCTCATCACCGGCGACACAGGCAGCGGCAAGTCAATCATCCTCGACTCAATAGCAATGGCCCTCTACAAGGACACACCGCGCTTAAACGGCGTGAACAACTCAAAGAAGAACTCGTTCACCAACTCGACAGGCGAAGCAGTCTCAATAAACAGCATTGAGCAATACACAAGAATGGGCATAACGCCAAAAGACGAATGCTACAGCGAGGTGATTTTTGAAGGCAACGACAAAAAGACATACAAGGCTCGCCTGACATTAGGCGTAAACAACCAAAAGGCAAAAAAAAACAATGACACCAGCACCCAAGCCAACGAGAAAAACATAAAATACCGCAACCCCGTCTGGACTCTCGAAGTGGAGAACGGCCCAAGTTATTCCGGCGTCAAGGACATACAGCTAAAAATACAAGAATCGGTTGGACTGACATTTGAGCAATTCAGCCGTATGGCAATGTTGGCTCAAGGACAGTTTGCCGCATTCCTCACAGGCGACAAGAAAGAACGCGAGACAATACTCGAAAAACTTACCAACACCGAAATATTCTCGCACTATGGCACTGCAATTAAAAACCTGTTTGATTGTGCCAAGACAAAAATGAGTAATGCCAAAACCATATACGAGTCGGAAAAAGCCCACACCCTGACAGCTGAAGAGACAGAAGAACTGAACAGACAAAAGGAAGAAACATCAAAACAAAAGGAAAAACTCAACAATCTCAACACAGAACTGGAAAAAAAGATTGAGCAGCTCAACATTATCGAGAACAGCAACAACAGCTTGCGTGAAGCGCAAAGTGCCCTTGCCGAGCTGAATGAAAAAGTTGACGGAAACGAATACAAGAACAAAAAGGCACTAATAACCGACTGGGAAGCCACAACCACCGAACGCCAACGTATAACAGACCTGCAGCAAGCGCAAACAGACCTACGTACTCTTGAAGAAAAAGCACTGACACTGCAAACAAAATACAACGAACTCGTCACCGACTTCAACAAGCGCAACGACAAACTTGAACATCTCAAAGCCGAAATAGAAAAGAATGAAATTTGGCTTAAGTCAAAAGACAAGCAAAAGAAGCTTTTAGAAAATGCCAAAGTTTACGTCATGCAACTCAACGACTACAAGAATAAGGTTAACGAAATCAATAATCTTGAAAATGAAAAGAATGTAGCCAAAGACAAGACAGAAGCCCTGAAAAACGAGTACGACAACACCGACAAACAGCTCAAGCAAGCACAGAAAAACGTCAACGACAAACAAAAAGTAATAGAACTAAAGACCGAGTCTCGCAATAAGTTGAACCCTGAGAGCATCAATGCCAAGTTATCGGAACTGCGCAACAAGAAGTCGATATTGGAAATGTTAATGAACGACATAAAACAATACAACGAACAAAACCATAAGCGAAAAGAACTCGATGAGCAAATTAATAATGACAAGAAAAAGATTGAGGAACTGAAAAGCACTTTAGAGCAAAAGGAAAAAGCCTTTCAGGAAGCCAAAACACTTTATCAACGTTCAAACGGACTCTTCAAAACCATGTTCGCCAGCATTGATGAGAAAATGGCAGCACTGAGACAACAGCTGATTGACGAACACGCAACCAAATGTCCGCTCTGCGGTCAAGGCATAGAGCATGATTTGCCATCCAATGATGAATTCGAAGAACTGCTGAAACCCCTGCAAGAAGAAAAAGAACGTTGCGAGAAAGCAATGAACTCAGCAGACACGGAACGCGAAAATGCCAAGACAGAATGCAACACCCTGCAAGGCAACATAAACGCAAAAAGCAAGCAAGAAAATGACATGATTAACGAGAGCCAAAAAGAGTTGAACCGAATAAAAGAAGTTTGCTCCGAAATGTCAATAGACATAAGTCAAGGTAACCTCGCCAACCAAATCGAGAATCGTCTGGATTCAAACAAGGTAGAGACAACAAAGCTTGAAAACGAATCGCACAAGGCCGAAGTCTTGCAAAAGGAAATCAACACCCTTCTTCAAGAGAAGAAAACACTTGAAAAAGTTCAAGCCGAAGCCAACGAAAACTATCAGAAAGCCAAACAGGCTGTTGATGAGAACAACAAGACAATAGACGAATGCGAGAAGAGCCAAAATGCAGCCGAGACTGCCAAGACGGCCTTGGCACATGATATATCGTCAGAAATGACATCGACTTATCCCGACTGGGACAAAGACATAGATGGCACAAAAAAACAGCTGGAAGACCATTCAAACGAATACCAAGAAGCCAACAAACGCCACAACCAAGATGTAACAAACGCACAAAACCAAACAACGCTCATAGAAAGCCTTCGCACGGCGAAGGAAAACATAGACAGCTATATGCCATCGTGGAGCAGTTCTTATACCACAACACCTTACACATCTCAAAATGCGAACAGCGAATGGAACAGCCTCTTGTCTAATGTGAGCGGCTACATCTCGAGCAAAAAGAGCCTCGAAACCAACATAAGCGACTATAGGCAAGTCCTCAGTGATTACTATGCCAAAAGCGGAAATGACGAAGCCTATCTGAAAGGCCTTATTGCACGCAAGAGCGAACTTGAAGAAGCAAAGGCTTTCGTCAAGCAAACCAACAACGACATAACAAGCCAAAATGCAACCATACAAAATGCACAGCAAGCCATAAAAAATGCCATGTCAAAGATGGGAGTCGAACGAGAGGAAGACCTCTGGAACAAGAATGAACTTGAGAACCAGAAAAAAGAGCAAAGCCAACATATAGACACCTTGAACGAGACTTTGGGAATGATAAAAAGCAAATTCGACCAAGACAATGCCGACAAGAAAAAACTCGATACTGCAAAAGGTGATTTTGAAAAGGCAGAAAAGAACTTCGAGAAATGGGAGGTGCTTAACTCATATTTTGGTGGGACACGCTTCCGCACCTTGGTACAGACCTATGTTTTGCGTCCATTGCTTAACAATGCCAATATATATCTGAGTCAAATCACCGACCGCTACAACCTCACCTGTAGCGAAGACAACGAGCAGCTGTCAATCTTGGTTTATGACAACTACAACAAGCAAGTACGAAGTTCAACATTGCTGTCAGGCGGCGAGCGCTTTATGATTTCGCTGGCACTATCGTTGGCATTGTCATCACTCAACCGTTCCGACATGAATGTTGACATACTGTTCATCGACGAAGGTTTCGGCACCCTTGACACAAACAGCATAGAGTCGGTCATGACCACCTTGGAGAAGTTGCAAGACATAGCCGGAATGAAAGAACGCCGTGTGGGCATCATCTCACACCGCAAAGAGTTGGAGAGGATACCTGTCAAGATTGAGGTCAGGAAAAAAGGAGAAGGCCGCAGCGAAGTCGTTATACCCAAATTATAATTCCAAGACTTGCCTCCACGGCAAAAGCAACAATATAGGAAAGCGAAAAGGACTATACAGCCTCTTCGCCCTTAAATTTCACTATGGCATCGACAATCTCGTCATTGTTGTCGGTGATGGTTAGCAGCATGTTTTTCAATATACCCCTCTCTGCCAAGTCAACAAGCATGGTATATACAGGTATGCACTTGGTATAGTATTCTTTGCCCATGAACACCATCGGGCTGGCATAGCCTTCGGTCTCATAGTGGTTTTGTCCAGCATCCTGAAAAATCTCCTGCAAGGTACCAGCACTGCCTGGTGTATAGATGATGCCACCTTTGGCTATTGTCACAATGCCGTCTTCGCGCACGCTGTTGTCGAAGAACTTGGCAATATGGGTGGCAAACGGTGTGCTGGGTTCATGTCCATAGAACCAAGTGGGGATAGCAAGACTTTTATAGCCTTTCTCTTGAGGATAGCGTTCCATCACCTCGAACGAGGAGCGCAACCAACCGGCATCGCGGAATGTGGGTGCCTGTTTCAGGCATTCTATAGCCTCACCGAGTTCTTCGTTGCTACGGCCAGCCATCCATGCGCCAAGGTGTGTCGCCTCCATGGCGCCAGGTCCTCCACCCGTTATCATCAGACGGTTCATCTCGGTAAGACGCTTTGATATCTGGGCCACCTGGCGGTATTCCGGTTCGTCGCGACGGCGGGCGTGGCCGCCCATCACTCCAACAATCAACTTCTCGTCATAGTCTTCAAGCAATTCATAGAGGGCATTGATAATCGAATGGTCATGAAGCGAACGGGCCAAGGTCTCCTTGACGTCCTTTCCTCGCTTGCCATGGCTTATGTAATGCTTGTAAATCTTAGTGTCGTAGCAAGTCTCGAAAGTGGACTCGTCGTGATAGTCATACCCATGATACAATATTTTGCTGTTGTACAAGCCATTGGGAAAAGTGGTAAAAGGCACGTTTAGCTGAGGCAACACTATACAAGTGTCGTCAACATTCAAGGACACGGCTTCAGGTATATGGCAACCAAAAAAAAGGCAGTCGTGATACTTGGCCTTGCCGGCATTGGGCGAATCGTACATATTGATGCCCTGCAGGGCATAATGCTCAACAAGGCCTAAGGACTCAAGCAAGACCTGATTCAATTCTTCGACTTTCTCTATTTCCTTATAGTTTATACGCATGAAAATGATTTTTAATTAATATATCAACCAAAGGCTTATTTGCTGCTACATATCACACAAATATCCCAATCACATCTTTAATGACACAAACAATTGCGACCACAGCATAAACGACCTTGAGGAAAGTTCCGGCCAGAAAACCCAAAAAAGAGCCAAAGGCCGACTTCCATGCGTCAGAGTCAGGTGTTTGTGCGTTTTTCTCTGCAATATATGCGCCTACAAACGGCCCTATAAGTATCGCGACAAACCCTATTGGGAATACCATTGTAACCAACAAGCCTATCACCAGTCCCCATGTACTGCCTCTGACGCCTGCCTGCGTCCCTCCGAAATATTTCGTTCCCCAAACAGGAGCAAGATAATCCACAACAAATGTCACTGCCGCAAAGACACCCATCACGACCAAAAAACAAACAGAATGGTTGACACCTTCAGCAAACGAAAGTGCCAATATGGCAAGGAAGCTGAAAGGAGGTCCTGCAATGCCAGGCACAATGGCACCAACAAGTCCAACAACAGCCAAAACTACGGCAACTATTATCAACAACACAATCATCCAATCCATAGAAAACGCTTTTTATGCCACGAAGATATTATTTTTTTTGCGGAAACAAGACGTTCCAAGGCTATTTTTTGTAATTTAGTTGCCACAAAAGAAGACAAATGAAACGATTAGCAAATATATTGCTGACAGTTGTGGTGCTTGCAATATGCCTAAAGGTGTCGGCATACGACATATCCAACCCCATTGGTGGTCGTTCGGCGGCTATGGGATACACCTCGGCCTGTTCGCGCGGCTTATGGGCAATACAAAACAATCCCGCAGGCCTTAGCCAGCTCAACGGCATTGCATTCGGGGCATACTATGAGAACCGCTGGTTCACAAAAGCGACAGGGTTCAAAAGTGCCGCCTTCGCCATGTCGTTCGACAAGGTCGGCAGCATAGGCGCCAGTTTCATCCAATTTGGATACGAACTATACAACGAAAACAAGATTGGCATAGCATACGCAAAGGCATTTGGCCAATACATACAAATAGGCGTGCAACTCGACTATCTCTTCCTCAAAAGCAACGACGACTACGGAAGGCAGGATGCAGTGACATTTGAGATTGGACTACAGTCACACGTCACCGACAAACTCACCCTTGGCACATATCTCTTCAACCCGGTAAGCATCAAAATGCACACCTTCAACGACGCAAAAATACCCACCGTCTTCCGTTTCGCCATCGACTACCAATTCACCAAAAACTTCAGTGCCCAATGCGAGGTTGAAAAGAACACAAGCCATAAGGGAGTGAGCTTGAGGGCCGGACTGGAATATGAAGTCGTAAGCAACCTGTACATACGCGCCGGCGCACAATGCAATCCCGGCATTCTAACCTTTGGTATTGGCTACCAGATAAAGTTCTTCCAAATAAACATAGCCGCACAGATGCACAACCAATTAGGAGCATCTCTTCAGGCAGGAACTGTGTTCAACTTTAATAGGAAATGAGAAAAACACTAGCTCTCATATTAACTCTGACGGCCATCCCCTTCATTGCGCTGGCACAAGTGGCCGACGACGAAAAAAACAAGTCGGAAAAACTGAACCAAATGCTCAGCGAACAGGTTGAACGCTTGGCCGAAGATGGCGACGAGGAGATTGACTTCGAAGAACTAGTCAACGACTACATATTCTACAGCGAGAACCCGATAAACATTAACAACGACGCCGAACTTGACCGCCTGGCCGAGCTCCGAATAATAGGCCCATCCCAAATAGAAAGCATAAAAAACTACCGTTGGCGTTTTGGCGACTTTGCAATAATGGAAGAACTATCCATGGTTGAAGGCATAGACGAACGCACAGCCGAGCTGTTGAAGCCTTTGGTATGCATAAAAAATGATGACAAAGACACCAACAAAGTCACTGGAATGAAAATGAGGGACTACGGCAAGCACCAGATAACCGCATTATATAGCCAAGTACTTGAGAGTCAGAAAGGTTACGAAAGAGCAAGCGACTCGGCTCTGTTGGCCAGTCCCAGTTCTCACTATCTGGGCAGTCCGCAACGCTACATGATACGCTACAGCTACAATTACCGCAACAAGATACGCATAGGCTTTGTGGCCGAGAAAGACCCTGGTGAAGCCTTGTTCTACGGCAAGTACAGCGACACAATCAAAAACCTTATTGGCAGCCACCGCAACTACGGATTCGACTTTTACGGCCTGTATGCCTACATAAACGACTTCGGCATTGTAAGAGATGCCGTCTTAGGCGACTACCAACTGAGTTTTGGACAAGGGCTGACTTTATGGAATGGGATGAGTTATGGCAAGATAGGAGCTGGTAGTTCAACAATAAAACAAGCACGCGGCGTCAAGCCAAAGACATCGGCATCAGAAACAGGATTCATGCGCGGAGCAGCCGCAACATTGCACTATAAAGGTGTAAGTCTGACAGCATTCTACTCAATACGCGCCATCGACGCCAACCTTAACTCCGTCACCGACACTATCGACGACACCGAGCAATATGTTACCAGTTTACAGGAAACAGGCTACCATCGCACCATAAGCGAACTGCAAGACCGCCATGCGATAAGGCAGCAGGTGTTTGGCGGACACGTGTCATACGCCAACAAACATTTTGAAGTTGGATACACCGCCTATCACACGCTCCTAAGCCAAGAACTGATACTGAAACCAAGCAAATACAACAGTTTCTATTTTCAGGGCAAGAAGCTAACAGTGCAAGGCATCGACTTCAAATATGTCATCTCAAAGCTGGCACTCTATGGCGAGGCATCGATGAGTGGCACCACTGGCTTTGCCGGTCTTATAGGATTTACGGCCAGCCCTACAGGATACATAAACTTTACAATGACATACCGCAACTACGGAAAGAAATACCAAAATCTCTTCTCCAACGCCTTTGGCGAGAGCAGCCGCAATCAAGGCGAGGAAGGGTGGTACATAGGTCTGCAGGCAACGCCTCTTCCCTATTGGAGAATATTGGCCTACGCCGATTTCTACCGTTTCAAATGGCTCACAAGCCAAGTTTACGCACCATCGTGGGGACAAGAATACTACATCAAAACAGAACACCAGATAAACAAAAAGACCTCGTTATACTTGCTTTTCAGGTCAAAGTCGAAAATGAAGAACTCCGCAACAGAAAGCTACTCATACTTCCCCATACCCTATAACAAGAAAAGCGTAAGATTCAACATAAGCTATCAATTTGGCGACTTCAAGTTGTCGAACAAGGTGCAATACAGCCATTTCAACGATGGCGACGGAAACAAGTCGAACGGATATTTCGTATGCCAAGACATTTCTTACAAGCCAACAAGGTTCAAGGTTCCCTTTGGGTTCACTTTCCGCTACGCCCTTTTCGACACCGACGACTACGACAGCCGTCTCTACGCCTACGAGAACGATGTGTTGTATAACTTCTCCGTTCCGGCATTCTACGACAAGGGCATGCGCATTTACCTTCTGGGCAACGTCAAACTGTTCAATGCGCTGTCTCTCTACGCACGTATAGGATGCACATTCTATTCAAACAAGGACGAGATAAGCAGCGGACCCACGCTAATCACATCCAACCACCGCACCGACCTTAAAGTTGAGGCAATCTACAAGTTCTGACAAAAAAAAACCTTCACCCCGTAAGGAATGAAGGTTGTTCGCATTGGGAAGGACATTCTCTTATCCCAACATGACGGGCATCAGAAGCATCAGCACTTCCTCGGTATTGTTCTCAACGCCCTCTGGTGTCAGCAGGCTAGCCTTGTTAGGCACCGACATTGCAAGCTTGACCTCTTTCGAGTCGATATTGTTAAGCATCTCGTCGAGGAATTTTGCATTGAAGCCAATTTCTATGTCTTCGCCCTTATAATCGCACACAAGGCGTTCTTTTGCCTCGCTGCTATAGTCAATGTCTTCAGCGTTAAGTACTATACTTTGACCCATGATGTGGAAACGCACCTGTTTTGTTGCCTTGTTGGCGAACACCGACACACGACGCAAAGCAGAAGAGAACATCTGACGGTCGATAATGACTTCGTTTGGGTTGTTTTGTGGAATGACCTGTTGGTAGTTAAGATAACGTCCTTCAATCAGGCGGCAGTAAAGTTCATAGTCGCCAAACTTATACATCACGTTGGTGTTATCGAATGTTATCTCAACGGGTTCCTCTGTCAATGAGGCAAGGATGCTCTTCATCTGTGCAATAGGTTTGCGTGGCATGATGAAAGAGGATTTCTCGGGCATCCTGACATCGTGACGAATGTAGCGCACCAAGCGGTGGGCATCGGTAGCAACAAAGGTAATTCCGTCTTCAGCCATCTCAACGAAAACACCCGACATGACAGGGCGAATGTCGTCGTTGCCGGTTGCAAAAAGGGTCTTTTCGAAACCAGAGGCCAGGACTTCGGCAGGTACCACCCATTGTATGTCGCTTACAACATTGTTATGTTTAGGGAACTCATCACCCTTGTGACCA
Organism: Bacteroidales bacterium; assembly: GCA_045616045.1. Taxonomy (GTDB): domain Bacteria; phylum Bacteroidota; class Bacteroidia; order Bacteroidales; family F082; genus Limimorpha. Next base: position 30,261 of record JAZLGA010000112.1, read on the forward strand.
GCCAATTTGAAGCGGCCTTCGCCTGCAAGTATCTCCACATTCAATAATTGTTCGTCAATCATCATTGTAACAGGGACATCAGGCAGAAATTTTAAGGTATCGATTAACTTACGTGCTGGAATGGTCACAATACCCTCGCCTTCAATTTTCTCAGGATGCAGCGTTACCGTCATTGTTGTCTCAAGGTCGGAAGATGTTATTTTCAACGAATCGCCATTAAGTTCAAATTTGAAATCGTCAAGAATGGATAAGATGTTGTTGTTGCCAACTATTCCACTGATGGCCTGTAAACTTTTCAGTAATTTTGCACTTGGAATTATGAATTTCATAGTATTTTGTATTTATTTGTTTTTCAATTGTTTAATAATTTCAATAAAATTTATTTTCCACTTCTTTTCAAGGCCGTAAAGATAATAATTTTGTTGATACAACAAAGATTTATTTGAGACAAATCCATTTTCAAAGCAAAAACAAGCCGTTTCACGAACCTGTACTACAGACTTACATTGTATTTTATATAAAACTCTGTCAAGACATCAATCGATACTGCGGCATACACAAACTTGCCTTTCTTGTTAGAGACAGTTCTCTTGCTTTCCTTGATGGAATAGAGGTTTTCCATAAAAGAGCCATAGGTGGTAGTGATATACAGATGTTCTGTTTCAGTGTCATAGCATATATATGCATAGTTGGAGCCCCATTTGAACACAAAAGTAAGATAACCGGAGACAGGATCAAAGACGGCAATTCCGTCGACATAGCGGTTAACCACATTCCTACCCATATTACCCAGGGCGATACTGCCATCAGACATGAACACCGACAATTCGCTGTTCCATCTGAGATTCAATTCAGGAATGACCAAAGTCTTGTCATAAAAGCCACCTTCACTTATCTGTGGATAGCCTCCGGCAAATTCTATCTCTTTAGCCATATCGACCTTGTTCCTGGTTTTGCAATTCTTGTTGTAATAGTTTATGAATTGAGTCTTGGTAAGGTCAATGGCCTCGGTGTAATGTTGACGCAGCTGCGAAGTGACAGTATCGACAAACGTGGCGTCAATCATAGGAACATCAAACATGCACATTGCCTTGATTTTTAGTTTTTCGTCGGGGGTGTAAACATAACTGCCATTGCAAACGAAGTCGGCGAGTCCCAATTTTTCGGCACCGAAACCAAAATTAAGGCTGTCTCTGCCCTTAATCTCGCATTGGTTGGTCAATTCCATAAGGGTATCAGTGTCACGAATGATGAGATAACTTGACAAGGCGTTGCTGAACATGACATTGCCGTCTGCTTTTGCCACAGCGGATATCGGTATTTCTGCATCAAACTCGTTTGGCACCAGGAATTGGGCAAAGCATCGTCCATCGGGTATTTCTTCCTTATACAGGCCGCTGTTAATACCATGTTTTGGCATTGGAACTGATATGTTGGCGGGGTCGATGAGTGCCGCCGAAGCAAAATAAATAGTGTCGGTAAGACAACTGTCGGCTATGCGATAGTTGCCGTCAAAATAGCCAAACACTTCGTTTGATGCCATAGTAACGTTGCCACTGAATGCAAAGTTTGGACTGAGCATGAACTGTAGCGAGTCGCCGATATAGGCGTGGGCCATGGTATGTCCACCAGCCACATAAATGGAATCATAGAAAACTGGTGTTGCTATGGTATCGGCTGACACATAATCCATGGTGCCGTGACCGTGGAACATGTTTGAGCCATAAATGGTTGCCGATGCGTCAACATACACAAACTGCTTATTGAGAGTGTCGGCCACTATAGTAGCGCTATCTATAGGATTTATGACGGCATCTGGATAAATGTTCAGGTTAACTGAACTTCCAGTTGGGAAGATAGCGGCATCGGCGACACGTATAATCTTAACATTATGAGCTTGAACCACATAATTTGCCATGTCGTAGTCGGCATCGGTACAGAAAAACTGTAACGAGTCTTGGTCTGCCTTTGTCGAGATTAGTTTTGCAGAAGCGTCATGGATGGCAAGTAACTCATCGAAAGTATTGGCTTCCAGATAATTGTTGAACGAGCCATCTGGGTTATACACGCGCAACTTGTTTTCGTCCATGTCCCATTCGGCCTCACGCAATGTGCATGCATATTGGTTTGCTGGGAACTTGATGTTGCTTCTGTTGTCCAGATAGTCATATTTGGCTTTGTGCGAGCCAAAATCGACTGATGCCTTATAGTTCTCGGCAATAAATGCTTCATCGTTGTTTTCGGCCACAAGAACAAAGTCAGCGGAATCGGCCACAAACGAATTGCTTCCAAACGAGAAGTCCTTCGAATCGAATTTTGTGTTGCCAAAAGTCAATTTGCCAGAGCCATTAAATCCTTTTGAGCTAATGGATGTAGTACCTGCAAAGAAAGTGCTGTCGTAAATGCATACTGGTGCCACTGTCGTAGTCAGCGAAATCATGTCGTTGTTCACGTCCCAAAGCATATTCATCGGGGCATCGCAATGTGCATTTGGGTATTCAGCCTCACCCTTGCTATCGCCCATGACAAAACCATTGGTTTGAGCGACAACCGAATCAATATAAAACACGAAATGGTCGGATGTGATTTGTGACGACTGGTAATCAATTGTTCCCTTTCCCCAGAACCTGTCTTCGGTAAGATAAATCTCATCATGGTATGTAGCCTTGCCGCCAAACATGGAGTAGCTATCCTTGTCACTCAAAGTGTCATGCACCATTCCAAGAGAAAAGTCCTCCTCAATGACGGTCAAGGGTTCTTCTATATTCTCAAAGATGCCTCCTGACACAAGGTGTCCTGTGAACTCAAGTTCGTTAGGATTGATAGTATTCAGGCTATCAATAATAAAGGGATTTATTTCATAATAGAACTTGCCGTCCATATTGGCCAAACCTGTTGAATCTATATAGTCGCCCGGATCGAAAGCACCGTCATTGGCATTTCTGAAGAACTTGAAAGAACTGAGTTCACTATGGAACTGTGGATATTCTGGTGTCTCCTCGCGACTAGACTTGTTATCGGCCCTGTCGATGAAAAGGCTTCCCTTAAGAGACTCGACCATACCCTTGATGGGTTCTATCTTATCGTCCCTGAATCCATATATACGCAAGGAGTCAATCTTAGGCATTTTTATTGCGAACTCGTCATACTTGAACTCGCTGTTATCGGTATGGAATTCGAAAAGTCCTGCCATTATTATACCCGAGAAGAGTATCTCGCGATTTTTGCGGAAGACGACATGTGCATCTTCAGGGAGAATCATGACATGTTTCACATCGCTAAGGGTTATGGAGCTGGCCTCAGCGCCGTTGAATGTAGTTGTAATGCCATACACATCAAGATCGTTGGAAGTCATGTTCAAGACCACATTAGGTTGGCGATTTGTTGTGCGGGTAGTAAGTTTTATGATGTCGTAGTCAACACTGTCGCGACTCGACTCTATCACATCGTAGAAACGTTTCGAAAGTTGCACCGACTTATCATCACCATCATAGGTAAGGTATCCCATTGACTGCAAATCAAGGGCAAGCGACACCACTTGTTCGACAGGATAGCGCAGATACTCGGCGAAGTCGGAAACATAGAAAAAGCCTGGTTGTTCGGGGTTCTCCCAATCTTTCATATATTTTTCGATCCTTGCCATTGGATTTTGAGCATCTAGACCCTGAAGACGCTGGTATTCCGATTTCTTGAAATAGTTCATTGACTCTATCTTACCTTCGCTGAGGGTATTGGTGCCTTCCATTCGCCTAAACTCTATCTTATCGGTATCTAGTTGCCAATACATGGCCTCAAGATATATTGCCAACTCATGGTAGGAGTCGTAAAAAGGTCCGTCAAGGCCTTTGTCGGAACGTGACAGGACAATCCGGCGTTTGGCATTGTCATATTGCAAGACAAGGCCGTTATGGAAAAGCGAATCGACAGCATTGCCGTCGCCCGTCATATAAATGCTTACTGCTGCCTTGTCAGAATTAAGGTGTTCTTTCGAGAAACGGAAGTTGCGTGATGAAACTGAAGCCAACTTTGTCTGGCCTTTGTAAAAATCAAGATGAGCATCGTGTTCTCTGGTACCAAAAACCGACTCAAGTTCACCATCCATTCCAAAGCCACCAACAATGTTGACCCCATCATAAAGGTTGTTTATGACATAATCAAGCTCATAGGAATCAACCTTGGGGAAGCGCGACTTCCCGACTTCTCCTGTCGATGTGACCCTATCGCGAAACGTTGCCATTATAGGCTGGTTGAAATAGTCCTTGTTATAGAAAACAACGCTGTCAACCTGATAGTCAGTATGGTTTAGGTTTATCGAATAGTTCTGGGGCAGCATGACATAAAGTTTGTCAACAGGTCTTCCAAAACGCGACCAGTCAACGGTTCCGTTATGGCCACTCCACATGTTATTGTCAATGTTTACCATTCCCGATGTCGATTTTATGACAGAACTATCGGTTTTTGTTGTCAGCACAAGGTCAACATTCGACACCTTCAACAAAAAGGCCGTGTCGGTAGGCATGCTGAATCGAGCCTTACGGGCCAGCCACCTGGTGTTGCCTTTTTCAAAAAGCACCGAATTCATGAAAATATTTTGGCATATTTTGGCATGTTCAGCAAAACGAGAACGTGGTTTGGAGTATTTCGTGTTGGTATAACTAAGCCAATTGTGTGCATCTTTCGATGTGAAGCCCGCTTGCGGCATATATGTCAATATCCTGACAAAGGCAAGCGTGTTCTGGAGTCCTTTTCCGTCGGCATTGACACCAAGGCGATTGGCTATGGCTATAACAGCATCAGCATCATCGCTGTACAATCCGCCCTGCCAAACAGTGGCGAAGTCATTCAACGCTTGTTTTGCCTGTGCTTTGTCGTCTTTCGACGAGAAAGCCCCAAAATAAGCGTCCAACTCACCCACAAAGGCATTCCTGTCGCCAGAATACTTTTGCGGGAAGGCACGCAACGAAGCCATTACGCACAAAAACACTAACAATCCACGTTTCATAAAAAAATCTTTTTTGTTGTTTGAGTATCATTTGAAAAAAAATCTCACACAGCTCTTGCTGAACACAAAGGCCCCCAATGGTCATTCTTTTACGAATTCGGCTGCGACCCATTCGTTTTTGCTAAGGTGTCTGCGATATGAGAGGCCTACATTCTTTGCCTCTTGTGCTATAATGCCAAGGTCGGCAACATAAAAGCCGCTGAAAAAGACTACAGACCCCTTGTGCATGGCCTTTGAATAAGACTTCATGTCGCGAACCAAGATATTTCTGTTAATGTTGGCCAATACGATGTCAAAACAAGTGTCGGGTATTGAACCGGCATCACCGAGTATTATCTCAATGCCATCGCATCCGTTCAGGGCTACATTGGTGAAAGCATTATTGTATGCCCATTCATCGTTGTCGATGGCTACCGTCCTGTCTGCGCCAAGTTTCTTTGCAAAAATTGCCAACACGGCAGTGCCGCTGCCCATATCAAGAACTTGTTTGTCCTTAAAATCAGCCTCGAGCATAAGTTGCATCATCTGCGAAGTAGTCTCATGATTTGCTGTTCCAAACGACATCTTCGGCTCTATCACAAGGTCATATTGGAAGGAGTCGTCAGGCTGATGGAAGGGAGCCCTCACCCTACATTTGCTGTTTACCACCACAGGCTGGTACGATGCTTCCCACTCCTCGTTCCAGTCCTTGTCTGGCATGATTTCGACATTAAGCAACTTGATGTTGTCAAAATTCTCTCGCAGAAGGCTTTCCACGGCATTGTCGTCACGTTGGCCAACAGGACAATAGGCCTTAAAGGTGTTGTCATCGTCCATGAACGAATCGAAGCCCAAGTCACAGAGCATGACGCTCAAAGCGTCATGCTGCATATCTGATGAAGGCATGGTGAAAGTGTATTCCAAATATTGCATTTCAGGACTTTTGACATGTGTTCTTATTCCTCTTCACAGAGAGCTGAAGCCTGTTCGCATATAGACACAAAGTCCTCTGGCTTGAGCGAAGCCCCACCTATCAAGCCACCATCAACATCGGGTTGTTTGAATATATCGGTTGCGTTTTTGGCATTGCAACTGCCACCGTATAGGATCCTTATTGCATCGGCAACTTCATCGCCATATTTTTCGCGCAGAAGCGAACGAATGAAAGCATGCATCTCTTGTGCCTGCTCGGGTGTTGCCGTGCGTCCCGTTCCAATAGCCCAAACAGGTTCGTAGGCAATAATGGTTGAGCATATATTCACTTTGTCAAGATGGAAAAGGCCTTTCTCAACCTGTTGGCGCACGACGTCGAAATGACTGCCGTCCTCGCGCTGCTCAAGCACCTCGCCGACACAGAAAATAGGCGATATGCTGTTTTCAAGCAGTTGGTTGACCTTTTGCGCAAGCACTTCGTCAGTCTCGCCAAAATATTTTCGGCGCTCACTATGTCCAACTATGCAGTAGTCAACATCCATCGACCGAAGCATGGCGGCCGACACCTCGCCAGTATAGGCGCCTTTCTCGAATGAAGAGCAGTTCTGCGCTCCAACATTGAAAAGCTGTTCGCCAAACTCCCAATCGGTAAGCATCTCCAAATAGAGATATGGCGGGCAAACTATAACCTCGCCTAAAATGTCTTTATCTTCCAAACCGTCAATCAAGCCGTCAACCAAATCCTCGGCCTCCTGGAAAGTCATATTCATCTTCCAGTTTCCTGCAACAATTTTTTTTCTCATTTTCAAATTTTTTAAATTTTTGTTTACTTCAGTTTATTTTTGCGTTCAATTGTTTCACCCAAGATGTTTCTGCCACAAAAATACGATTTTTACATAAATATGCATATCTTTTTGGCAATAATTACAATGTATTTTTGCAGTTATTTCGGTGATGCCATTGTCACCCTAAGCAAATGCAACAAATCCGGATAAGAGCGGAAAGAAAATGAAGCACCACCACTTTAGTCGTGCCAATCAGCCCGACAAGTGGTGGTGCATGTGTGTTTAAACTTTATGTTTGTTTTGAGAGTTCTTAATGCTTGCGTCACTTTGTCTTTGACCATGTGTCTTTCAGCGACACGGTGCGGTTGAAGACCAAGTGATCAGAGGTGGTGTCCTTGTCAACAGTGAAATAGCCTATGCGCTGGAATTGGAAATGTTCCAAAGGTTTGGCGTCTGCCAAATATTTTTCCACATAGCACACTGGTCGTACATCGAGAGAGTCGGGGTTCATCATCTCTTTCATTGCTTCAAGAGGAGTCATGCCCTCACTCTGCAGGCGGGCCAACTCATCACGCGGATTCTCCACCTTCCAGAGTCGGTCGTACATACGGACTTCTGCCACAAGGCAGTGGTTGCAACAGACCCAATGAATGGTGCCTTTTACCTTACGGTTAGCGCCATCCATTCCACTTCGCGTCTCTGGGTCATACTCGGCATAGACCTCAACCACGTTGCCCTTTTCGTCTTTCTTGCAACCTGTGCATCGCACAATATAGGCATTTTTCAAGCGCACCTCGTTGCCTGGTGTCATGCGGAAATATTTCTTTGGGGCTTCCTCCATAAAGTCCTCTTTCTCTATCCACAACTCACGGGCAAAGGTTATGGTGTGGCTCCCGGCACTCTCGTCCTCTGGGTTGTTGATGGCCTCCATTTCTTCAGTCTGACCTTCGGGATAGTTGGTAATGACAAGCTTCACTGGGTTCACAACAGCTGCCACGCGTGTTGCGGTAGCGTTGAGGTCCTCGCGGATTGAACTCTCCATAAGGGCGAAGTCGTTCAATGCATCGTAAGTCGTGTAGCCTATCTTGTCAATAAACTTGTGAATGCCACCAGGTGTGTAGCCACGACGGCGGAAGCCGCATATTGTGGGCATTCGCGGGTCGTCCCAACCGCTCACCAAGCCTTCGTTCACAAGAACGAGAAGGTTACGTTTGCTGAGGAGTATATAATTGAGGTTCAATTTATTGAACTCAGTCTGACGCGGGCGGTTGTCGTCCATATCATCGTCCTCGCCACGAATTTCTTTAAGCCAATCGATAAACAAGTCATAGAGCGGACGGTGAACCACAAACTCAAGTGTGCAAAGCGAGTGTGTCACACCCTCAAAATAGTCACTCTGTCCATGTGCAAAGTCATACATCGGGTAAGCATGCCATTTTGTGCCGGTGCGGTGGTGAGGAGTGTCAACGACACGATAAATGATGGGGTCACGGAAATGCATATTTGGATTTGCCATGTCAATCTTGGCTCGAAGCACCATCTTGCCCTCGCCTATCTCGCCGTTGTTCATCTTATTGAACAAGTCAAGCGACTCTTCTACAGGGCGGTCACGATAAGGGCTGTTCACACCCGGTTGAGTAGGTGTGCCTTTTTGCGCTGCAATGGCCTCAGAACTCTGCTCGTCAATATATGCCTTGCCTCTTTTTATCAACTCTATTGCAAAATCCCAAAGCTGCGGGAAATAGTCTGAAGCATAATACTCGTTGCCCCATTGGTATCCCAGCCATTGAATATCCTCTTTTATGGCATCGACATATTCCATATTCTCTTTTGTGGGGTTGGTATCGTCGAAACGCAGATTGCAAACGCCTCCATGTTGTGCGGCAATGCCAAAATCAAGGCAAATGGCCTTGGCGTGGCCTATATGAAGATATCCGTTAGGCTCTGGGGGAAAACGGGTCTGGACTCGCTTGCCATTCTTGCCGCTGCTGAGGTCCTCCTCGACCTTGGCTTCAATGAAGTTGAGAGTTTTCTTCTCATTTTTTTCTTCTTCGAGATTTGTCATATTTCTTTTTTAGCTTTTAACCAGATCAAATCTGATTTACATTATATTAATTTCTGATTTACCTTTTGCTTTAGCGTTACAGTCTTTGACATTCATCTATTCTCTCCGGACAGCATTCCCACATTTTCACGGGAGTTATTTTTTTCGGCTGCAAAATTATGTTTTTTTTACAAAACAACACAGCATAATTAAATGATTTTTATCGTCATGGCACATGACAAGGCCACGGGCTTGCATCAAATGCCATAACCATTTACAGTCTGTCAAGACAACAAAGGCAACCAAGATAGCACCATCCACCCCAAATTTTCAAACATCCACAATAAAACCACCTCTAAATGCGTTAGGAAGAAGTTTTCTTTAAAACCACATCAAACAAAAAATTGTTATTTTTGCAGCTTTGAAACTGAAGGCAAATGGAAGACAAGGACAATCGCAAGCACAATAAATACCGCATAGAGTTGCTTCACATCGAGACACTTGAGAAGAAAGTCAGTTTCGAGACTAGCATCTTCAATGTCATTCTGACATTTTTTCTATCGGTATTGGCTGTAATGGGTGCCACCATAGCACTTGTTGCCTTCACACCCCTCAAAGAATACATGCCCGGTTATGCTGACGCCAACCTCAACAGGCAAATAAAGAATCTAAGTCTTCAGGCCGACTCTATTACAGAGCAGATGCGCCAGAAAGACCTATACCTCAATAATTTAATCACTATACTCAAAGGCGAGGACACTTGCTACCAGATGAAAGAGCCGTCCAACACAACATTTGCCGTACTGCCATCATCAAACATAGACATTTCCATGACGACATCGGCAAAAGACAGCATGCTGAGAGCAGAATACGACAGCTACAAATACAACCTAAGCAGCATAGCGTCCGCAAAGACATCTTCATCGACACTAAACTTCTATCCGCCTTTGGAAGGCACCATCACAGCACCATTCAACAAGGAGAAGCCTCATCTCGGAATTGACATTACCGCACCCGACAACGAAATTGTCAAATCAACCCTCGAAGGCACTGTCATCATTGCCACATGGAGCAGCGAAAACAACTATCTCATAGTGATACAGCATGCCAACAACTACCTTTCACTATATAGGCAAAACTCAGCCCTCATCAAAAAAGAAGGTGACTTTGTGAGAGCAGGCGAGCCCGTAGCCATCATAGGCAAATCGACAACAGCACCAAACCAAAACAGCCTTCATTTTGAAATATGGCACAACGGCAACGCCATTAACCCGGAAGAACTAATATCATTCAACAATAACAATAACAACAACAAATAACACAATAAAAAATGGCAATCCTAATTAAGATACTGCAATTTTTCCTCTCCCTGTCAATACTTGTCATAATACACGAATTCGGCCACTTCATAGCCGCCAAGACTTTCAAGGTTAAAGTGGAGAAGTTCTACCTCTTTTTCGACCTTTTTGGGGGCAGCCTGTTCAAATTCAAACTTGGCGAAACAGAATATGGCATGGGCTGGCTTCCCTTGGGTGGTTATGTCAAGATAGCCGGCATGGTTGACGAGTCGATGGACAAGGAACAGATGAAACTTCCCACACAACCTTGGGAGTTTCGCGCCAAACCAGCCTGGCAGCGCTTCATAATAATGTTTGCGGGCGTGTTCATGAATGTAGTTCTTGCCATTATAATATATATAGGTATGCTTTCACATTATGGAGAGCAATATCTGCCGACTTCAGAAGTAAACAAATATGGCATCAGCATCGACAGTCTTGGACAATCGTTCGGGCTCCGCAATGGAGACAAGATATTGGCAGTAAACGGCAAACCGGTTGAGAACTTCCAACGCATCACTGCCGAGCTCATTCTCGACAACTCGCAGACAATAGAAGTGGAACGCGACGGCCAACGACAAGTGATCAACCTGCCCGATGACGCTACCGCCAAGATACTCGAGCATCAGGATGCGAGTCTTATCTCTTTCAGAACACCTTTTGTAATAGGAGCATTCAGCGACAATTCGCCTGCCCAAAAAGCAGGAATGATGGAAAACGACATAATAATAGGCATAAACGACATTCCCACCCCATACTATCAGGACTTCACACGCGAGATCAAGGCATTCCGCGGCAGCGAAGTCAACATTGTCACATTGCGTGGCACCGACACCCTCAGTTATGCCATACAACTGACGCCAGAAGGCATCATAGGCGTATATCTCGCCCCCATCGACAAATTCTTCAACCTTAGCACACACGAATACACATTCATCGAGGCAATACCAGCCGGAGCCAAAAAAGCATTCACCGGCATTGCCGACTACTGGAAACAACTCAAGCTTATATTCAAGCCCAGCACAAAGGCATACGAAAGCGTGGGAGGTTTCATCTCAATAGGCAAAATATTCCCCGACACATTCGACTGGGGCAGCTTCTGGTCGCTTACGGCATTCCTGTCAATAGCACTGGCTATTATGAACATTTTGCCAATACCAGCCCTTGACGGCGGACACATACTCTTCCTGCTGATAGAGATAATAACAAGAAAGAAACCCAGCGACAAATTTATGGAGGTGGCTGAAACCATAGGACTCATCATCGTACTGGGTCTTGTGATATTTGCCAACGGAAACGACATAATAAAACTTTTCAAATAACAGAGTAACAACCATTTAGTTTTTTTTCAAAAAAAACAAGCAAAGCGAAGCATATAATTGTTAACTTAGCGGCTCACAAAAACCAGTATGGCGAAGACAAAACATATATTATCAACCTGCCTTTTAATGCTTTTTGCAGCTATCACTGCAATAGCCCAACAAGCCCCTATATTCACCCATCACTCCTATTCATACGGATATTCCAACCCTGGCTTTATTGGCATGAGCGAAGGTATAAACATATTTGGAATATATCGCCAACAATGGGCGGGTTTCACCGATGATGACGGCAACAAGATAGCACCCATGACAGTGCTCGTCAGCGGCGACTCGCCAATAAAAGCCATGCACGGCGGCATAGGCTTGTCTGTGGTTCAAGACAACATAGGATTCGAAAAGAACACCAATGTCAACTTAGGATATTCGTTCCACATCGACCTTGGCAATTCAACATTAGGTATCGGTTTGACCGGAGGACTGCTGAACCGCAAGACAGACTTCACAAAATACAAGCCCATCAACGAAAGCGACCCCATACTCAGCGGGCTAGGCGAAGAAAGCCGTATGATGTTTGACATGAGTGCAGGCGTGTTTTGGCAAATGCCAGAATCTTTGTACATCGGACTTTCGGCAACCAACCTTCTACAAAGCACATCACGCGCATTATCAGAGAATAACGAGAGTAGCGCAAGCTTCATCACCGACCGCACGTTCTACCTGATGGCAGGATATCCGTTCCAATTTAACGCCTTGCCAAATTTCCGTTTCGAACCATCGGTGGAACTTTTGACAAACATTTCAGCGTTTCAGTTCAACGCAAGCTTCAAAGCCACATATAAAAATGTATTTTCCTTAGGAGTCAATTACCGCCATAAGGAATCTGTCGGTTTTATGGTAGGAATCACTATTAAAGATTTTGTAATTGGGTATGCTTACGACTTGAACATCATGGGATTAGGAGTACCGGGCTCACATGAAATAGCATTAAACTACTGTTTCAAACTTGACTTTGACAGAACCCCAAAAGACTATAGAAGCGTGAGATTTTTATAAAAAAACGAAGAAAAATACAAACTATAGAAATAAATTCATAGATTTGCCGTTCTCAAAAGAAGTAGAATTGTGACAAACAAAAAAAAGACAATCGAGTAAGAAAACATTATAAGAAGATGAAAAAACTATTATTCCTGCTCACAGCACTGATGATACTCTCAGCCTGTGGCAACAGAAACCAAGGCGAGTTAGTCGGAGTTCGCAAAGGCAAAGCCAAGTTTAACCAGTCCGACCCATTCGGAATGGTATTCATCCCCCAGGGAAGTTACACCATGGGCGTTGGATCGGAAGACATTACCGGGGCAATGACCTACGAGCCAAAGACAGTTTCCGTTTCATCGTTTTTTATGGACGAAACCGAAATTACAAATGACGAGTACCGTCAATTTGTAAATTGGGTCAGAGACTCTATCGCAAGACGCATTTTGGCAGACCAGTTCCCAGACAGGTTTGCTATCACCGAGTCGAAAACAGGCGAAGTTTACGACCCGCCGATGCTCAACTGGAAAGAAAAAATCGACTGGAACGGCAAAGACCAGGAAGTAAGGGAAGCCTTAGAGCCCATGTATCTGCCAGAGCAGGAAAGATATTTCCGTGTAAAAGAGCTTGACGCAAGAAAACTCTATTACACATTCTATTGGATCGACATGAAAGCCGCAGCCCAGAAGGAGTTTGACAGCGAAGGCTTGGTTCAGAACGACGCCACAATCTCATCAGACGACGCAGAAGTTGCGCCAAGCCGCAAGGGGGCTTGGGCAAATCGTAAGCAAGGCTACACCGACAGGTCTGTTTACATGCGCATCGAAAACATAAGCGTATATCCCGACACCTTGTGCTGGATACACGACTACTCTTACTCGTTCAACGACCCTATGACAGAAAACTATTTCTGGCACCCTGCCTACGACTACTATCCGGTCATAGGCGTCACATGGCAACAAGCAAGAGCTTTCTGCGTATGGCGTTCACAACTCAGAAACAACTATCTCAAATCAAAGAAAGAAATAACATTGTCGGAATTCCGTCTGCCTACCGAGACAGAATGGGAATGGGCTGCACGTGGCGGCAACAGACTTAATCCATATCCATGGGGCGGCCCTTACACATCCAACTCACGTGGCTGCTACTTGGCAAACTTCAAGCCTCGCCGCGGAAACTACGTGGCCGACGGTGGCTTGCGAACACTCGTGGTAGGATGCTATCCTCCAAATGCTTTTGGCTTGTACGACATGGCAGGTAACGCTGCCGAATGGACCAACAGTGCATACGACCCGACATCATACAACTTCACATGGGACTTGAACCCAGACTTCACCTACAACGCCAAAGAAGACGACGCTCCGGTGATGAAGCGCAAAGTTGTACGTGGAGGTTCTTGGAAAGACATTTCATACTACATCCAGGTGACAACACGTGACTACGAGTATCAAGACACAGCCCGCAGCTACATCGGATTCCGTACAATACAGCCTTTCATGGGACGTAACAAGGGTGACAGCCAGAAAATATCAAGAGTGTACAGATAACCAACAAACAATAAAACAATAATATCAATCAATCAATCTAATATTAAAATCATGGCAAAAAAACAAGAAAATCTATCAGGATTTGCAAAATTCCAAGCCCTGACACAAACCAAGGGCTACAAGACCTTCATGGCTTACATTTATGGCTGGGGTGCTTCAATCGTTATGATTGGTGCCTACTTCAAACTGACCCACATTCCCGGAGCTGACCTCATGCTGGGTATTGGTCTGGGTGTTGAAGCCCTCATCTTCTTCCTCTCGGCATTCGAGCCACAACACCTCGAATACTCATGGGACAACGTTTTCGTTGAACTCGGTGAAGAATGGGATGGCGAAGAAAAAACCGTATTCGCTGTTGAAGGCGGAATAGGCGGCGGCACCCAACAAAAGAAACTTGACGAGAAAGCCCTCGAAGAAATGTTCAACAAGATGAACGTTAGCGATGACACATTCAACAAAATAGGTCGCGGACTTGATAGATTGGCCGAAAACGCAAATGGCATTGCAGAGATTTCAAACGCTGTTTCAGCAACATCAGGCTACGCCAACGCTATGGACCGCGCCACCAAGGCCCTTTCTTCTCTTGGCAGCTTTGACCTCACCGGCCTTGACTCTAACGCTCTCAAGAAAATGGCAAGCAACATGTCATCGCTTAACTCAATTTATGAGATGCAGTTGCAGTCAGCCAACCAGTCAGCCGAAGTAAACAAGAAAATGGCTGAAACAGTCAACAAATATGTTAACAACTTGAACGAACAAGTTGACAACACCAACAAACTCAACCAGCAAATGGCACAGTTGTCATCACGTATCAGTTCACTCAACAACGTTTATGGTGGTATGCTCTCTGCAATGAATATAAAGGCATAATATTCTACCAAAATTAATTTTAGCATTAACGAAATAAAGTAGAACACTATGTCAGGAGCAAAAGAAACCCCGAGGCAGAAAATGATCGGAATGATGTATCTGGTCTATACTGCCCTGCTGGCAATGAATGTGTCAAAGGACATCCTGAATGCATTCGACATCGTGAATACCGGTGTTCAAGAAACCAATGTCACCATTGCAGCAAGAATAGACAACCAATATGACGCTATAAAAAAGAACTTTGAGGCGGAAAGTGGCAACGAAAAGGCACAAGAAAACTGGAACAAAGCCCAGATGCTCAAAGAAAGATCCACAAATCTTATCAATTTTATTGAGAAAGATGTGAAATGGAATCTGGTAAGCAAAGTTGAGAAAATCAGCGAAGAAGAAGCTATTGCAAAAAGCCTTATCATCGACAAGGAAACGCAAAAAGGCGACCGTTATATGTACAACATCAACACCTCAAAAATAGGTACTCGCGACAACTACAACGACCCGACTGCCATTATGCTGGGGTCGGTGGCCACAGGAAACGAAGGCAATGGCATCGCCTACACCTTGGCAAACAAAATCAGAGAGTACCGCAAGTTCATCGAGGACTCCATCTATAGCGGAGAAGGGCAAGTCATCGGTTTGGACGTGAAAGAAGGCAAAGCCTACTTTGAGGGCGCAAATGAACAAGGTGACGGCATAACATGGGAACAATACAATTTCTACCACACAGTGCTTCCTGCCGATGTAACCCTGCTCAACAAAATTGTTTCCGAGGTTCAAAACGCCGAGTCAGCAGCACTGACAAAGCTTTCAAACTTCCATGAGAACGACTTCACATTCGACAGCATCGGTGCCAAAGTCCTCGCAGAAAGCAGCTACATCATCACAGGCCAGGAGTATAAAGCCGACGCTCTTGTAACAGCTTGGAAAAACGAAGAGATTACAGCCCACGTGCTTATGGGAAGCAGCTCTAATGAAGAAGCTATCATGAGCCAGGGACAAGTGATAAAGAGCGAAAACGGAACCATCAAACTGAGATTCCCCGCCGGCGGTGTCGGAGAGAAAGAGTATCACGGTATCATCGAGATGCTTGACCCCAAGACCAAAGAGATGGTGAAATACCCATTCAGCGGGAAATACACCGTGGCCGCTCCTTCTGTGACAATATCGCCCACCAAGATGAACGTGGTGTATAGCGGTATCGACAACCCGATAAGCGTATCGGCTGCCGGTTTCGCCAACAACAAGGTCAGTGTTTCAGCTCCAGGCGCAAACCTCAGCAGAACGGGCGACGGCAACTACATGCTGAAAGTCACCGATGGCAATGCCAAGACCATAAAGATTACTGCATCAGCAGAAGGAAGAGCTCTCGGCTCGGTCGAGATGCGTGTTAAGCCTCTGCCCAAACCTACAGCCCGCATAGCAAATGTTGGCCCAGACGGAAAAGTCAGCAAAAGCAGCCTCCTCACCGCAGGTCGTATAATTGCTGAAATGAAAGACTTTGACTTTGATGGTGTAAAATACGATGTGACAGGATATACATTGAAATATAAAACCAAACAGGGCGACAACAAGCAAACACAAGTCAATGGTGACAAGTTCAATGAAGCAGTTAAAGCAGTCCTCAATGGTGCTCAAAAAGGTGACATCTATGTATTCACTGCCATCAAAGTAAAAGGCAACGACAACAAGGAGAAAGTGCTTGACAACGCAATAGCCGTCGAAATCAACTAAAAAAAATAATTTCAAGGGATAAGGAACCATAAAAAACAGGTATTATGAAAAAGTCAATAATTTCAACGCTCGCAGTGGTCGCGATAACAGCCATGAGCATCAGCCTCAAGGCTCAGACTACCGAGGTCAAACCACCAAAAAACAGCATTTTGTCGGTACAACAGCAGACAATAGTTGAGAAAGAGCTTGCTCCCCTTCCGGAAATACAGGAAGCTAATGTGATGTGGAAGAAAACCATCATACGCGAGATAGATTTCAGGCAGAAAATCAACCAACCGTTTTATTATCCCCTGAACCCGCTCGAAGACTGGAAGAACTTCATCACGGTAGTGTATGACGCCATACACAGCGGCGAAATGACAGTTTATCGTGTTGAAAACAACGTTGACGACATGGTGACACCTTTAACTCGTGAAGAATTTGAAAAAGAAGGTGGCAAGATTGGAGATCCGCCCGTCATTCAGGACGAAAACGGTAACGATGTTGAAAACCTACTGCCTTTCAAAGAACGCATGAGTAATGTGATGCGCTTGAGAATCAAAGAAGACTGGTACTTTGACAAGCATTTGTCGCAATTTCTGGTAAGGATAATCGCCCTTGGTCCCGTCATTGTTGAGGAAGACGGTTTGTCACAAGTGTGCTGGATACCTTACGAAGCTAACAGAAAAGTGTTTGCCAACGCATTCGTTTACAACATGAAGAACCAAGCCGAACGACGCACCTACGATGAGATATTAATCAAGCGCGTTTTTGACAGTTACATCATAAAGGAAGAAAACCACTATGACCGCTACATCAACGCATACGCCTTCAACATCGACGCATTGTACGAGTCAGAACGCATAAAGAATGAGATGTTCGAACTCGAAGAAAGTCTTTGGGAATACTAAAAACATAATACCTTACATCAAAAAACTCCGACCAAAAATCGGAGTTTTTTTTTATGTGGTCGAACAAAAAAAAACGTAATTTTACGGCATTATGCCAAATCTGCTCGACACCAACATATCTTTCCTAAAAGGCGTAGGTCCCAAACGCGCCGAGTTACTGCACAGCGAACTTGGCGTAACCACATATAACGACATGCTGAACCAGTTTCCATTCCGTTATATTGACCGAAGCCATATACACACAGTGAACGAGATAGACAACGACACGGTCTATTTCCAGCTTATAGGTACCATCTCGTCGATGCAAAGCCACGGAGCTCCACGCACCACACGCATCACCGCACTTTTCAGCGATGCGACAGGCAGCATAGAAGTAGTCTGGTTCAAAGGTCTCAAATGGATCAAGACCAAATTCAAGGCCGGGCAGAAATACGTGCTTTTTGGCAAAGCAAGCTCGTTCAAAAACACCTTCAACTTCGTTCACCCCGAGATAGAAGAATACGACACTAAAACATCGTTAAGCGGTGAAGGGCTGCAAGGAGTTTACAACACGACAGAGAAACTCAAGAACAACGGGCTTGGCACCAAACAAATCGCCAAAATACAACAAAACATACTATTGCAAGTGACAGGTTTCATCAACGAAGTGCTTCCTCAAAAGCTCATCAGAGAAAAAAATCTAATAAGCCGAAACGATGCATACCTGAAGATTCACCAGCCAAGCAGCCCAAACGACATAACCGAGGCCGTCAGGCGCCTAAAATATGAAGAGCACTTCTTTTTCCAACTCAAACTGTTGCGAAACAAAAGGTTGCGCGAGACAAACTCAACAGGTCACGTCTTCTCCAACATTGGCAGATACTTCAACGACTTTTACAGCAACCACCTCCCCTTCCCTCTCACCAACGCACAAAAGCGCGTCATCAAGGAAATAAGAAAGGACATGGCAACAGGACGACAGATGAACAGGCTTCTTCAAGGCGATGTCGGCAGCGGAAAGACAGTAGTGGCACTTATGGTAATGCTAATTGCACTTGACAACGGATATCAAGCATGCCTTATGGCCCCAACCGAAATATTGGCAGGACAGCATTACGAGACCATTAAAGGCCTCATGGGTGACATGGATGTCAACATTGCACTGCTTACAGGCTCAAGCAAAACTACCGAACGAAGAAAGACATACGAAGGACTGTCCGATGGTAGCATCCAAATAGTAGTAGGGACACATGCCCTCATTGAAGAAAAAGTGCAATTTGCGAACCTTGCATTATGCATCATCGACGAACAACACCGTTTTGGCGTTGAGCAAAGAGCCAAATTCAGGACCAAAACAGAAACGCCTCCCCACACCCTCGTCATGACCGCCACACCAATACCGCGCACACTTGCCATGACACAATACGGAGACCTTGACGTATCGAAAATAGACGAACTGCCTCCAGGACGAAAACCGGTTCAAACCTTACACATCTATCAGGGCGACCGATATAGGCTTATGCTGTTCATGAAAAGACAGATAGAATTAGGAAGGCAAATATATGTTGTCTATCCTCTCATAAAAGAATCAGAAAAATCAGACCTTATTGCTCTTCAGGAAGGCTATGAGGCACTGCTTCGCGACTTTCCCGAGCCCCAATACCGGATTTGTGTTTGCCACGGAAAACTGAAAGCCGAGGACAAGGATTTCGAGATGCAACGATTCATCGACAAAGACGCGCAAATAATGGTTGCAACAACCGTTATAGAAGTGGGTGTGAACGTACCCAATGCCAGCGTCATGATAATAGAAAACGCAAACCGATTCGGCCTGTCGCAGCTTCACCAACTTCGTGGACGTGTTGGTCGTGGTGCCGACCAGTCATACTGTATTCTCATTACTGACCACAAACTAAGCAACGACGCCAAAGAACGCATCAAAACCATGTGCAGAACAAACGACGGGTTCGAAATAGCCGAGGCTGACCTTCAACTGAGAGGTCCTGGAGAAACAAACGGCACGATACAGTCCGGACAAATAGCAATGCTAATAGGCGACCTCCAAAAAGACGGCGACATAATTCAAGAGGCTCGTGCCGATGCATGGGCACTGCTTGACACTGACCCGACATTGTCACAAAAAGAAAACGCCATGCTCAGACAACATTACCAGAAAATGTTCGCACACACCTTCGACTGGAGCAAAATAGGATAGAAACTACCTTATCATTACACTATTAATTTAGATAATATAGCCGTTTCAAATATTTTTTATAACTTTACAAGCAAATAAGCACCCTTATGAAAAAGATAAAATACCTATTAATCAGCATATTAAGTTTATTATCCCTACAGTTGTCCGCACAAAACGACGTGTCGATTGGCAATTGGCGAACACACTTGCCATACCATAACGTAAAAGACGTTGAGATATTCGGCGACAAATATTATGCAGCCACACCATACGAACTATTCTATTACGACATCGACGACAACAGCATCTCTATACTCAACAAAATAAAAGGCCTTTCAGACGTTGGCATCAACAACATTCGCCACAACAAGGCCGTTGACGCACTTCTTGTCACCTATAGCAACACCAATATAGATATGATAACACACGAGGGTGACATCATTAACCTCAACGACATCAAAGACCACAACATTATAGGCACAAAAACCATCAACAATGTTTGTTTTGACGAAACGACAGCATACATAGCATGCAGTTTCGGCATTGTCGTTTACGACCTCTCAAAAAAAGAAGTCAAGGACACTTACTATATTGGCAACAATGGGACGTATGTCAACATTAACGACATCGCCCTTTATGCCAACAACATTTATGCCGCTACCGATAACGGGATATATAAGGCAAATCTGAGCGAGCCCAATCTTGCCAACTTCGCTGTATGGCATTTGGACACCAGCCTAATACACCCTTTGCTTAAATATAACGAGATAGAGTCTTTCGGAGGCAGCCTTTATGCCAACTTCTCTTCTTCGGAATACAAAAAAGACACCATGTTTGTTTTCAATGGTTCAGAATGGGACTATTTCATGCCCACTTTGACATCTAACGTTAGAGAAATACGCAACTGTGGCGACAAAATGACCATTTCGCGCTATTATTCCATACAGATAATAAACCAGTCAGGAGAAGAGGAGAAACAAATATACCAACTGCAAAACAGCGATGGCATAAAAAACATCACCACCACTTCGGCAACCATCAGCAGCGACGGCAACAGTTACTGGATTGGCGACTCACAACGCGGTGCCATACTCTCACACAACGGATGGAGCGGTACCGACATACTGCCAAACTGCCCCTACTCAAAAAATGTATATGAGATATCGGCCTGCAACAACGTTGTGACAATGGCAACAGGAGGCCACACTTCCACTTGGTCGAACCTTTACCTTAAAGACGGAATATCACGGTTTGACGGCTCTTGGTGGGAAAACTACAACTCGAACAGCGACGAACAATGGAGCAGTCTTTACGACCCCGTTTGCACAGCAATAGACCCCTACGATGAATCAACAACATACGTTGGCACATGGGGCTTTGGAGTGCTAAAAATAAAAGACGGCAAAATAGTTGAGACATACAACTCCGAAAACAGCAGCCTCGGCGCACTATGGGCAAATCCTAACATCATACGCATAAGCGGACTCGCCTTCGACCAAGAAGGAAATCTTTGGGTTGCCAACTCAAGCACAACCAACATGCTGTCAGTGATGAAACGCGACGGCTCTTGGAAATCATTCTACCTTGGCAACAACAACAGCAATACCGACATCTCAAACATTATGATAGACGCCAACAACTACAAATGGATGTTAAAACGGAACAACGGCGACGGACGAATCATAGTGTTCAACGACAACGGAACCATTGACAACACAAATGACGACCAAATAAGGCTATTGTACAACACGTCCAACAACGGAGGCATCAACGGAAGCCAAGTTTTCAGCATGGCAACCGACAAAAAAGGTGCCGTTTGGATAGGTACCGACAGCGGGCCTTGCGTGTTTTACGACACACACAAGATATTCAGTTCTTCGGCTATCAACGCCTCTCAGATACTCATAGACCGCAACGACGGCACAGGACAAGCCGACCTCCTCTTCGACAAGATAAAGGTTCTCTCAATAGCCATTGACGGTGCAAACCAGAAATGGTTTGGCCTTGAGACCGGCGTTTTCCAAATGTCGGAGGACTGCAAGACCGTACTAACCAACTTCAACACCAGCAACAGCCCCCTGTTGGCCAATGCCGTCAATACAATGGCCATAAGCAAGAACGGTGAGATATTTTTTGGCTCTGACGATGGCATTATTTCCTATAGAGGCCACGCAGCCCAAGGCTCCGACGAAAATGAAGACGTGAAAGTTTATCCCAACCCCGTACGCGCCGACTTTGAAGGCTATGTCGGCATAACTGGACTAGCCAACAACGCATTGGTAAGAATCACCACTGCCGACGGCATGTTCGTGACACAACTAAGAGCAGAAGGCTCTCAAGCAACATGGGACTTGACAAACATTAACGGCGACCCAGTAAGACCTGGCATATATTTGGTGTTCAGCAGCCTTGACAACGGTAGCCAAAAGTATTCCACCAAAATACTCGTTATGAAAAATGGACAATAACGACAAAAAAGAAGGAATAATACTGAAATCGACAAAATATGGAGACAACAGCCTTATAGTCAACATACTGACACGCGACAACGGACTGCAACCTTATATCATAAAAAATGTCAGCGGCAACAAAAAAGGCAGTCGAGCTGCACTCCTACAAAACACCAACATGGTGCGTTTTGTGACAATTCACAGCAAACTCCGCTCACCGATAGGACTTCTCAGAGACATAGAGATTGGTCATTTCTACAACACCATCCCTTTCGACATGAACAAGACCGCCATAGCATTGTTTATCAGCGAGATGTGCGCCAAGACAATAACAGGTCAGGAAAAAAACGAAGCCCTTTACGACTTTGTTCATGACAGCCTAATAAGACTTGACGACACCAACGAGGGTTATGCCAACTTCCCAATATGCTTTGTTGTAGGACTGTGCGGCTGTCTTGGCTTCGCACCTCTCAACAACTATTCTGACAACAGCTATTTCGACTTGACCGAAGGAAACTTCTGCCAACAGACACCAAACACGCACAACTACTATTTTGACGCCGAGAAAAGCAGAATCCTATCCTCTTTCCTCAACAACAACACCTACAGCCAATTGGGCCGCCGAATAAATGGAGAATGCAGGCGCCATATTCTTGATGGCCTTATAACATTCGTGCGACTACACACCCCCGTAATGGGAAGCATACAATCGCACGAGATCCTTCGACAAGTCCTGTCGTAAATGCCATTATCTCAATGAAAGTGAGGTTTGGCCAACCAAATTGCCATCCTCATCGTAAATGTCAATCATATAAAGGCCTGACTTCAGTTCCTTGCCCGATGGTTTGTAGTAGTACATCACCACTTCATTCGACTTGGTGTTGTCGTAGTTCGCGACAACCTTTTCAGTGAACTGCAAACGCCCCTCGCCAAATGGGAATGAATACGTATCGCTCTCGTCCTTGCAGATGACATGTTTATCCGGCTCAGCCAAACGCAAATAAAATGTCTTGTATTCGGACGTAACAAGTTCGTTCTCGGGCAATGTGAACGTAATCCTTATCCTATCACAACGGCTTGCCTTGTCAGTGACTGTCTCTGTACTGCCTGCACGAAGCCTCATTGCATTAGCCTCAAGATTGTATGGCTTCAAGACAGAAGCCATGTTAACCTTGTCGGTCAGTTCTTGTTTCTGGCGTGTCAACTCAGTGTTGTGTCTTCTCTCAGCGTTATACTCCTCGGTGATACGTTCATTTTCGGCAACAAGTTCTTGATTTATATGAATAATGGAGTCAAGTTGGCGGACATAGCCTTGTGATATTGTCTGAAGTGCGGCAAGCTTCTTTTTGATGCGATTGTAATCCCATTGTGAGTCAAGCAATTTCTTGATCTCGACAGCGTCAGCCTGTATAATGCTGTCTTTCTCGGCCAGTTCCTCAGTCAGCTGCCCATAAGAGTCTTTAAGCTCGTTATGGACACGCATCATGCTGTCAACCTCCGCCTCAAAATCGGCTTTCTGCAACTCCTTCTCTGCCTGGAGCGACTTGACATCACTTTTCAGCAATATGGCCCAAATTATTAATCCAACAACAGCCAAGGCGAGCAATGCCAAGACTATAAGCAAAGGTTTGTTGGTTGATTTTCTCTCTTCTTCCATGACTATTTCATATTTATTAAAACGGGTGCAAAGGTAAGTAATTAAACTGAATTAAGAAACAATATAGAAAAAAAGTGACTCTCCTGATGCCTGCCCAATGACGTCACACCGGCTCGACCTTGGAGCGGGCAATGTCAACAGGGATGTATTGTCCGACGGTCTTGATATGTATCAAAAGGCGTTTTTTGCCACTGAAAGATATGAGTTTTCCCTCAAGCCCTTTCATGCCTCCCGAGGTGATACGCACCATCTGGCCTTCCACAAGGTTCTGCGACGCCCTCAGTTCGTCCTCGCCCTCATATTCCCTGACAAACTTCTTTATGGCAAAAATCTGGTTTTCTGGCACATCTGCCACTTTGCCCTCAAAAACCACGAATTTGACAACTCCTAAGACGTTTCGTACAGCGTAATATTCCTTCTCGCTTGAGAAGACAAAGAGATATGACTTGAAAAGAGGCTCTATGACTTTCTTGCGACGGTCGCTCCATTGCCTGACAACAGTTATGAGAGGCAAGTAAACTTCCAAACCCATGAACATGAGCTCATCCGCCACCTTCTTCTCCGAACGGGGCCTGACATACAAGGCGTGCCATTTTTTTTCGTCTTTAGCCATAAATGTCACTTGTTATTGTTTACCAGCTCTATTTTCCGGATTCCCATGACAGGAGTGACAGGCATACGACTGTCAAGTTGGAAACGATATTCGCCTGCATCCGACAAGGTCAGACTGCTGTTGACTGGCAAAACGAATTCATAAACCTGTCCGTTCCTCTCAGATTTCCAGTTGCCATCGCCGTCCTTCAGAGTGTAGCTGTATGATTTTGCCCTATATGGCACTCCAAGAGAATCGAACACGGTAAAAACAACCTTAAACTGGCTATCACTATATTCGTCCGTAAAAGCAACCTTCATGCTCAAATCGTATGTTGTCGGCCCGACAAGCTCAATGTCAGTATATATAGGACTGAATTTCTCCCATCCTTGCCCGCCAAAAGTACGGGAAATAATAACATCATCCTGCTTTGTATTGCTACATGCTGCAACGACGAAAAGTGACAACACAAGCAACAACTTTACTGTATTTTTCATGCCTACACATTTTTTATGAACCAGACAACAGCCTAAGCACAGGCAATTGAAGATTCGGTTATGCATCTTTTAGTTTTGTTTTGGTTTTGCAATAAGTCACAGGGACTCGCAAACACATTTATCCTTTCAAGTCAAAGACAAAAACATGATTAAGAAGCCCCAGCGAGACAATGGCACCATCCATCCTGCCAAGACTGAAAAGCAAACAATTGCTGACACTAAGGCGATTGTTTACCGTCATCTCAATAACGGTTGAATAAAGTTCGTTGACCGCATAAGTGAACTCACTGTCACTGCCGTCTTCAACAACCAACTCCGATGTTATCTCGTTGACTATGGCATCCCTATGCACAATCTCGTCCGGACATGTCGCTATTAAAGCCACTGCCAAGACAACACAAAATGCAACTATTACTATTGCCTTCTTCACTTCTTTACACTTTTAGGCAACAAAGTTACAAATTTTATAGTGCCATCTGTCACTCGTGTATAATTTTATCCATTAAACACACAATAATATGACTTTATTATACATTATACAAAACAAAAAATCTATTTCCAGTTATCACATCGAATTGAAAACAAAAACAAAATATGGTTCATTTGTGCAATCGACGTCACTTGAGGCCCGATATGACATTTGAGGGACAAGAAAAAGTCAAACAAAACATTCAATTTTGCCATTTTGTTCAAAAAAAACAATACGTCATGCCAAAAAATTATTATCTTTGCGCAAAGAAATTAAAACCTTATAGTATATGAAACTAAACAAGACACTTATTGCGACGGCCTTATTGTTAGGGATGGGGTCATCGGTTTTTGCACAAGACGCTGACGCAAAGAAAGCAAAAGAGAGTGAAGGGTTCAAGTTCGACACCATTAAAGTGTTGCCCATCACCTCCATGAAAGACCAAAATCAGGCTGGGACATGCTGGTGCTATTCGTCACTGTCGTTTTTTGAGGCAGAGTTGCTCCGTATGGGCAAGCCCGAATACGACTTTTCAGAGATGTTCATAGTTTATCACACCTATATCGACCGTGCCACGGCAGCAATACGCACTCATGGTGACATCTCGTTCTCACAAGGAGGTTCTTTCTATGATGTGATATACGGGATGAAAAACTACGGTCTCGTACCCGATGAGGCAATGCCTGCTGGCAAGATGCACGGCGACACACTGTCTAACTTCAGTGAGATGTCGGCTGTTACCGAACCTTTCGTAGCAGCAATAGCCAAAGGCAAAAAAATACAGACCGACGCCGACGGCAACCCACTTTGGAGAAAAGCACTTGCAGGCATTTACGACGCATATCTCGGCCCCCTTCCCGAAGAGTTCGACTACAAAGGGAAGAAATACACCCCCAAGTCATTCTACGAATCAACAGGTCTCAATGCTGACGACTATGTCAACCTGACATCATTCACTCACCACCCGTTCTACGAGAAGTTCGTCATCGAGGTTCAAGACAACTGGCGTTGGGGACAAGCCTACAACCTTCCTATCGATGAACTGATGCAAGTGTTCGACTATGCCATCGACAACGGCTATCCTATCGCATGGGGTGCCGACGTTAGCGAGAAAGGTTTCCTCCGCGGCAGCAACATGGGCGTTGTCGTGCTTCCTGACCTTGAAGCCAAAGAAAAAGACCTTAACGGCAGCGACATGGCTCATTGGACCGGACTCTCAGCAGCCGCCCGACAAAAAGAGGCTCAAGAAGGACCTACCCCACAAAAATGGGTAACACAAAAAGAACGCCAAATAGCTTACGACAACTTCGAGACCGGCGACGACCACGGCATGATGATACATGGTAAGGCTAAAGACCAAATAGGCAACGAATACTTTATGATAAAGAACTCATGGGGCGACGCCGGCAACTACCACGGAACATGGTTCGTTTCAAAGGCTTTCGTCCGCTACAAAACCATGAACATAGTGGTCCACAAAGACGCTCTGCCAAAAGACATCAAAAAGAAACTCAACATAAAATAACATTGTGTTGACACATAACAACAATTTAAGGGAAAGCATACGCTTTCCCTTAAATTGTATTAGAAAACAAAACCAACGACGGTCTCAACAAACCGCCACAATGATGACAACAATGACCTTACAAAAAATGATGAGAAAAAATGATTTTGCTCCTTGGATTATTCTCCTCGCTACTCCCGTCATACGCACAAAATAGCGACGAGCCTATGACATATTTCTTTTTCGGACGACACAATTCGATGAACCCCTTTGACGGCCTTAGTTACATGGCAAAACTTCTGGACAACGGCAAAGTCCAAATCATCATCAACGAGGGCTATCCCGACGAAAAGGAAATCATCACCGACGACAAAACAATATTCGACGACCTTACCGAAATATCCGAAAGGTTCAACATGCGCAAATACAAAAGCAACTACAGCCCCGACACGCACATCACCGACGGCAACTCTTGGAGCCTTTCCATTTTGTTTGGCAAAAACTACAAAAACAGCATCAGTTCGCGAGGCTACATGGCCGGACCCAAAAACTATGCAGAGGCTAAAAAAGCCATAATAGAGTACTTCATGAAATGGAAAGAATATGAAGTGCCCGAAAGGCAAGTCACCGACTTCATCTTCACCATATATGATGCCGATGGAAAAACATCGAATATCACCTTGTGTGCAACGACGAGAAAACTGAACTCTCAATGTTCAACGCCACCCATCTCGTCAACGGAAAGCCTTTTGAAGGCTCATTCGCATTCGACAAGAACCAAATGGACAAACTCATCACACTCGTCAAGACAAGCAAACTGAAGGAAAACCAGGGCAACACATACAAATCAGAAAATTCCTCAACACAACACTACAAGATAGAGTATAATGACGGAACCGTATATGAAGGCACTTGCTACTTCTCAAACTTCATGGACTACAAAGGCCGCAACATAACCGCTTTCTTCGAACGATGGCTTCCCTTGCGAGGACATGTGGCGAACTTTGAATACACCTGGCTCACAAACCACACAGAAGAGGTAAGGTGCCTCATAAAATCGATGAACGACGGCTGCGGCACCACCCTTAAAGAAGGCGAAATACATTCTATTACTACAATAAACAATCACGCAATGAAGGCTCCTATCTCACAATAGACAAGGATGTCCTCCCAAAATTGGACAAGATGATCTCGGATTTCGGATTCGACAACACATATTTCCCAAGAGACTCGCACTGTTGTCACGGTCACTGGTTCATCAAGGCAACATTCGACTCGGGCGACATGCTTTATGTGAACGACTATATTGCCGACACGACAGACGAACAGGCTTTAAGGCTCAAGAAAACAATGGACAACCTATTAAAACC
>JAZLGA010000113.1:0-9195 GCA_045616045.1 Bacteroidales bacterium
TATCACCCGTTTTTACGGTTTCACAGCACAAAAATAGGTGAAATTATTGAGAAATGCAAGTCGTTGCTAAGTTATTTATTAACAACGGCTTGTCATTTCTCAACAACCAAAAATCAAGAATAATCTGCGGAATTAAGGGAATATATGAAAGCAAGTATGACTATGTTTCTTGTTTTTTTTTCGGTGCTTTTCATCTCGGCTATTTTGGTCTCTTGCGACGACAGCCCTTCGAAAATCATCGTCAACGGAACTGCTCAAGGCTCTTATTATGAAATAACCTATTATGACAAGAACGGGAGGGATTTCAAGCCACAGTTTGACTCTATTTTCAACCTTATTGACGGCTCTGTTTCGCTATGGAACGACACTTCCATTATTACGAAGGTAAACCGGAATGAGCCTGTTGCCCTGAACCAGGTTTTTATTGATAATTTCAATGCCGCCATCGAAGCTGCAGAACTGTCGGGTGGCTTGTTTGACCCTACTGTTTCGCCCCTTGTGGCCATGTGGGGCTTCAGTTATAAAAACGACATAACCCCATCGCAGCATAACATAGACAGCATTTTGGAATTTGTTGATTATCACAAAGTATGCATCGTTAATGATTCGGTGGTGAAGCAAGACGAGCGTATATCGTTGGATTTCAACGCTATTGCCCAAGGTTACACCTCTGATGCCATTGCTCATTTCCTTGAGACGCAAGGGGTGAATAATTATCTTGTAGATGTTGGTGGAGAGATTATGGCACGAGGAGCCAAACCAGATGGCTCGAAATGGATTGTCGGCATAGAGAAACCTGCCGAAAACTATGACTCGGAACGCATAGTCCAGACACGCATAGATATTAGCGACCAAAGTCTTGTCACTTCGGGCAACTACCGAAAATATTTTGAGCGTGGCGGCAAACGTTACTCGCATACCATCGACCCAAGGACAGGCACGTCGGTTGAACACAATTTGCTAAGTGTCACCGTTTTGGCAGACAATGCCACCCGCGCCGATGCTTTGGCATCCATTTGCATGATAATGGGCATGGACAAATCGTTGCAGTTGATTGAATCTCTTGATGGTGTAGAGGCTTTCTACATCTACGTTGACGACAGCGAACAGGTACAGACTTATCCAACAGAAGGTTTCAAGACATTTTAGGTCATGGTTATTCTTTTCAACAAACCTTATGGTGTTCTTAGCCAGTTCACTCCCGAAGCAGGGCATCATGCATTGAACGAATTTGGTTTTCCTCCAGGTGTTTATGCTGCCGGTCGTTTGGACCATGACAGCGAGGGTGCGTTGTTGCTTACTGATGACGGACGTCTGACAAAGAGGCTGATAGACCCCAAGTATGAACACCCGCGTACATATCTTGTCCAAGTTGACGGCCAGATTACGGAAGAGGCTTTGGACAAGTTGTCTGAAGGCGTGATGATAAAGGGTTATCGCACCAAACCTTGTCTTGCAGAGATGGCTGTCCCGCCAGATGACTTATGGGAAAGGGTCCCATCTGTAAGATACCGTGCCAACATACCAACCAGTTGGATCTTGCTAACTCTTGTGGAAGGCAAAAACAGACAAGTGCGCCACATGACAGCAGCTGTTGGCTTTCCTACCTTGCGTTTGATACGTGTGAAGATAGGCAGTCTCACTCTTAAAGGGCTAAAGCCTGGCGAATGGCGTTTGGTGACTGAAACAAGATTCCTTTGATGCCCAATTAGCAAGCGGCCAGGACATTGTTGGAACAGACAAGAAACCCATCTCTTGAAGCACGGTGCATCGGAGGAGAATAGGGGAATTCCAAGCACAAGAAGTTTGTGGCCATTCGCCACGATGGCATGAGGCATCAGTGTAATAGCGAATGCTGTTCGGTCTTGTACTTGCTATATGAGGTCTTACCTTTTTTTTCGTCACAATTGGAGTCGGGGGTTGACTTCTTTGGTTCCGTCGATGATACCGACAAATTGAAATCCTACTTTGTTGTTGGCAAGGCCACGTCTTCACGAGCGGTTTCTTCGTATTTTGGAGCAAGTTTTTTGAGCGGCTTGCCAAAAACTCGTTTGTCTTCAAGCTGCTGCTTGAAATCCAGAATGTCACATTCGCCATGTTTCAAGAAACTGTAGAACCATTGTGCGCCGAGTTTTGTCAACTTTTTCATCAGGCCAGGTGTCTGTTTTTCAAAGTACAGAGATAAGGTACGTCTTATTTTGCGCTGTCTCTGCATTTCATCTTCTCTCCCAAAAATTGCTTTTCTTGTCGGGACTTATAAAACCACACTTTGGGCAGAAGGATATTGTCTTTAGCAAAAACGCCCACTGCCGACCTAATGGCAAAGAAAATTGCATTTGTTTTCGCAGCAAGCATATATTTTCTTAATTTCGTGACCTGTATAAACATAATTGCTATGAAATCAAGCTACTCAATTGGAATTGACATTGGCGGCACCAACACCGATATAGGCCTAGTGCGCAATGATGGCGTATGCATTGCAAGGGCAAGCCTTTCTACGAACACATATTTTGAAGCCGACAAATATGTTTCGGACTTATGGGTGTGCATATCCAACATACTAGAAGCCAACAACATACAAATCATTGACGGCATTGGCATAGGGGCGCCAAACGCGAATTACTATACCACCTGCATCGAACATGCTCCCAACCTCAATTTCAAGGGTGTCGTCAATATGAAAGCCTTATTTTCCCGTCACACCGACATCCCTGTCACAATGTCTAACGATGCCAATGCGGCGGCCTACGGCGAATTGGTTTATGGAGGTGCCAAAGGCATGAAGCACTTCATAATGGTGACACTTGGCACAGGTGTCGGCAGTGGCATAGTAATCGACGGCCGTCTTCTACACGGCAGCACTGGTTGTGCCGGCGAATTGGGTCACAGCATACTGATCCCCGACGGACGCCAATGCAACTGCGGATTGTGCGGTTGTATGGAGACATACTGCTCGGCGGGAGGCATACGACGCACCGCCATAGAGATGCTCAAAGCCGACAAGCAATACAAGGGAGACCTTCGACAGATAGCCGAGTCAGACCTTACAAGCCGCGATGTCGGCGTAGCCGCAAACCAAGGCGACACACTAGCCATAGAAGCACTTAGGCAAACAGGGCACTGGCTCGGCATAGCACTTGCCAACGCCGTAACATTCTCGTCACCCGAAGCCATTTTCCTAATGGGAGGACCACTTAAAGCAGGGAGACCTCTTGTTGAACCTATAATGGAGTCGTTCAAGAAACATCTCCTATTTGTCTTCAAGGACAGTGTGGAGATAAAGCTGTCGCAACTGCCCGACAACGATGCCGCCATACTGGGAGCCGCAGCACTGACAAAGGCTAATTTGTAAAAATGACAAAATAACCAACAAGCAAACAAGCGCAAATTGACTTCCACTAAACAATACATAGCACAACATATAAACGACGACATCAACAGTCTGGCACTTAAAAGCACACCTCCCGATGTTGATAAGCAATTCGCTTTACAGCAAATTGAGGCCAGGCAAAAACTAAGGAGCAAGGTCCCATCGTGGGCAGAAAACGATGATTTGCTATTCCCTCCGCGCCTGACAATAGAGCAATGCTCATCGGAAGCAACGGCACGCTACAAGGCACAACTTGTTGAAGGCGACACATTTTCCGACCTAAGCGGTGGTTTGGGCATCGACTGCTACTATATGTCACAAAAATTCAACACTACCGACTACATTGAACAGAATAGCAACCTGTGCGACATAGCCAAGCACAATTTTGGCATCCTTAACGCAAATATCAACATTATCAATTTAAAATCAAGCGATTACCTAAACAACACAAACTCACGTGACTGCCTTTACATTGACCCAGCCAGACGCGACAGCCACGGGCGCAAAGTCATGCTATTGTCAGACTGCGAACCTGACATCAGGCCAATGCTCGACATTGCATTAAGCAAATCTCCACGGATGCTTGTAAAATTGTCGCCAATGCTCGACATCACAGCAGCACTCAAAGAGATTAAAAGCGTGAAAGACATACACATCATTGCAGTTGCCAACGAGTGCAAGGAACTTCTTATGGACGTCATCCAGAACTATAAAGGAAAGCCGCATTACCATTGTTGCAACCTTTCATCAGACCAGCCTTCAATAGTATTTGCGGCCAATGACGAAGACGATGCTGCATCAGTGGTGACCGACAGCCTGCACAAATACTTGTATGAACCCAATGCCGCCATTATGAAAAGCGGATTCTTTAAGGCAACAGCCAAGGCTTTCAACATAGGCAAACTTCACCCAATCAGCCATCTATACACTTCCGACACTCTTATAGCCAACTTCCCTGGCCGAGTGTTTGAGATTGACAGTTGCCACGCATTCGGCAAGAAAAACATCAAAGAGATAACTGGGGGACTTATACAAGCCAACATCACCACCCGCAACTTTCCACTTCAAGCGGATGAACTACGCAAAAAACTATCATTGCGCGAAGGCGGCAATGCTTTTCTGTTTGCTACAACACTCTCAAATGGCGAAAAAGTGATATTACGCTGCCACAAAGCAATGTTGAAATAACTTTTTTGCACAAAAGAACAGACTCGCCCCTTCAATATAGAGCCCAAATTGCCATTACAGGCGCACTAGAAAGAATACGGGAACAGAATGCCACAAACAACCCTTCGGCATGGAAGCACATACATTCCTATGATTATCTCTTATCTTCAATGCCAAAACGCTTCCACCATGTTTGGTCAAACGACTTCTTTATGGAGCGTTTAGAGTCTATGCTGTGGTTCTTCAATTTTTCATAAGCTTCTCGTGCCTCTATAGTCTTGCGCCTAACTTCATACTGAAGCTTTTCCAACTCATTGGCGGCTTTTTCCAAGCGTTTGACCTCCTCCTCAAGTTTGTTCATGTCACGATCACCTACACCAGCTTTGCTACTGACAAGCTGAATATTACGGCGCACGCCCGTAACCATCATCCTCGTCTTGTCAATTTGTTCTTGAAATATACTGTTCATAATATTGGGGCTGTTAAACTATAAAAAACCCTGCAAAGATAACAAATCATAGTAAAACGCAAAAACAAAACATCATTTTTTTTACATTTGCAAATAAATTACATGACCAATGATGTACTTCAAAACAATCATATCATCATTCCTAATATTTACAGGAATAAAATTGTTGGCCCAAGACACCATAACGATAATGCAATACAACCTATTAAACTACGGAAACACAACGTCCTACTGTTCTGAAAGCAACAACAGCACACACGACAAAGACGAAAACATTCGCAAAGTCATTGAATTTGCCGCTCCCGACATCATCGCCGTCAACGAGTTCAGCAAGCTTCAGCAAATGCAAACCAACTTTATCAACAACAACCTAAATATAAAAGGCGTAAACTATTGGAAGTCTGACAACATAATCAACCATGCCCAAAGCAGCATCATAAACCACATTTTCTACAACTCAAACAAATTGACTCTCTGCAAGCACAATTATATTCCAGCTAATTACCGTGATGTTGACGTATATGTATTCTACTTCAACACCACTACACTTACCATGGGCGACACCACAAAACTTGTGTATGTATCTGCACACCTTAAGGCCGGACAGAGCGAGACAGATGCTGCTGAACGCAACTCCACTGCTCAAAAAATAATGAATTACTTGGCAGACAACCACATCGACGACAATGTTGTTTTGTCAGGCGACTTGAACATGTACGGTTCAAGCGAACCAGCCTACTACAATCTGACAAAATCGGCTTCATACGGCAATGCCCTGCTCATCGATCCCATTAGCAATGCCGACATAGGCTCGTGGGACAACAGCAGCATGGCAAATTATCACACGCAATCAACCCACTCGCACAAAGACTGCGCCGCCGGTGGAGGCCTTGACGACCGCTTCGACCTTTTCCTAATCTCTGACGAGGTGAGGTTTGGCAACAAGGGAATACGCTATGTGTCAGGCTCCTACAAAGTGATAGGAAACGACGGATGCCATTTCGACATGGCTGTCAACGATGGATACAACTATGATGTTAATGATGACATAGCCGACGCTTTATACATCATATCCGACCATCTGCCCGTTACAATCAAGATAACACTCAACAACCCGCTTGGCACCGATGAGAACATGACAAACGCCAAAAATCTCTTCGCCGCACCAAATCCGGCCAAAAACCACACGACACTTCACTTTAACAGCCTGCCTCAAATCGTTTCCTTCGACATAATGAACACTACAGGCTTGACAGTCCTTTCCATCAAGACATACTGCAGAAGCGGAAACAATGCTTTCAAAATAGACACGTCAAGCCTACCGAACGGTTTCTACATTGTCAGGATGACCAATGCAAAAGGACAGACTGCCTATTGCAAGATTGTGGTAAGAAGATAATTTCTATTTTCGCTTATAAGAAGCATTTTTTATGGAAAGGCATCTTTGGCAATTTGCCTGTTATCGAGTAATCACGGTACCAATGAAACTATTGAGGCGCATCCTGATTTCGTCGATGCCTTTTATCTGTTTCAGAATGATAAGTTGGTCATCATCATCCGCTTCAGGGAGTTCTTTTTCAAGTGCGTGGCGACGTGACATCAGCACCAGTTCCTTATACCGTACTATAGACGACATGGCGGCCGACTTAAGGTCGTCTGACTCCAGTTTAATCGAAATCCCGTGTTTCTGCCAGTTGTCAAGTTTGTAAGGCGTACTAAGCAAGGTGGCCGAAAGTTGTGCTATTTCAGGGTCTTCGTGCGTGACAAAGAAATTTTCGTCAGGCAAAACGCCTTTATCTATTTCAGAGTCATATATTTCAAATATCTTTCTACACACAGCATCTTCAAAGACAATGCTGTCAGACTTGATGTCATCGACTATGTATTGCGCTAACGACAGTTCCATAACCTCAGGTTCACCCTCGGCTTCCTCATTTTGTTCTTCCTCGGCCACAACATTGCGCCCATACGAAAGCAGCAGTCGCACAAGTTCCTGTTCCTGCGTTAGCAATGCCCCATTTTCATCATCAATCCTATCCTCTTCACGTGTCGGCAAATTGACGGGCTCGCTGGGCAAGACTTCTGGTGTGATGCCCAACTTCTTCCTGAAGTCCTTTACAAGCATCTTGTTCATTTCGCCGATAATTATCTCTTCCCTGATGCTGAGCAAAGAGCTGCATTCGCGGACATACGTGGAACGGAAGATTGGGTCGGGCACCACGGCTATTGACTGGACGATGTCGCGAATGGCTTCAGCACGCTTTATAGGATCATTTTCGGCATCTCGCATTAGCAATTCCGTTTTGAACCGTATGAAATTGCGTGCATTATCCTTCAGATATTTTTGTACCACTTCTATGGGAAAGTCCTTGGCAAAAGTATCAGGGTCGTGTTCAGGCGGCAACGAAACCACTCGGACATTCATTCCTGCGGATAGAATCATGTCAGTACCGCGCAACGAGGCTTTTTGTCCTGCCACATCGCCGTCATAAAGCATTGTGATATTCTTGGTGTAACGGCTTATGAGTTTTATCTGGTCGTCAGTGAGCGATGTACCCGAACTGGCAACAACATTCTCTATTCCAGACTGATGCATGCGCAAAACGTCAAAATATCCTTCCACGAGTATGCACTCATCGGCCTTGATGATGGCATTCTTGGCAAAGTAGATACCATAAAGAGTTTTTTTCTTGTCGTATATCTCCGACTCGGGCGAATTTTGGTATTTTGGGTCTTTCCTATCCTTGTTTGAAACCAAAATTCTACCTCCAAACCCTATGACACGCCCCATATTGTCATGCACAGGAAACATCACCCTACCATGAAAACGATCGTAAGGCCCGTTTTTGCCCTCAATCGACAAGCCTGTTTCAATCAGAAGACTGCTGTTATATCCATTTTCAATGGCATGCTTTGAGAAAGCCTCCCATTGTTGCGGACTATAGCCAAGCCCAAACTTCTCTATTATAGGATCAAAGAAACCGCGCTCCCTGAAATAGCTGAGGCCTATGCTCTTGCCTTCATCATTTCTCCATAGATTATCGACAAAATATGTTTGGGCAAAATTGGTAAGGTTGAACATACTGTCGCGTTTCGAGCGTTCGCTGACTTGTTCTGGAGTCAGTTTTTCTTCCTCTATCTGAATATTGTATTTCTTGGCAAGATAGCGCAATGCCTCTTGATAGGCAAAATGTTCTTTTTCCATCAAGAAAGTAACCGAATTACCTGCCTTGCCGCAGCCAAAACACTTGAAGATGTTGCGTGCCGGGTTGACACTGAACGAAGGGGTCTTTTCATTATGGAAAGGACATGTGCCCCACATGTTGGCACCACGACGTCTCAAGGCAACAAAATCGCCCACCACCTCTTCTATCCTGGCGGCCTGCATTATCTCGTCAACTTTATCACGCGGTATCATGTCGCAAAGGTAATGTTTTTTGTTGAAGTATTTGGCAACTAAAATGTATTTTGTTGAAGTGCATATTTTTTGCTTGCATGCCTTGAGAAGACCGTGTTTCGCAAATCCTCGGAGTGTTTTCTGGGGCAGTGCGGCAGGCTATATGGCATAGCAAAACATGTATGCCGATGGTTGATTTGGGAATTGAAAATCAATAAATCTGAGCAAGAATGAAAAAAAACAGACGATTTAAAAAAACCATCTGCCTTTTATACAATGAAACATAAAATTACATTGGTAAAACCATCCCTCATAATCTATCAATTGCGCCCCCTTCAGGACTTGAACCTGAGACCCCCTGATTAACAGTCAGATGCTCTAACCAACTGAGCTAAGGAGGCTTAATTTCAATGAACGTTTCATCGTTTTTGCAGCCGCAAAGATACGTCTTTTTTAAATACGTACAACTTTTTTTATTATTTTTTTTCTAAAAAATCAAATTTATATATAACGCATTGTTTTTTAAATAGTTATTACTACCAAGAATTTATCATTTTTATTCTATAAACTCTACAGAATGGGCTATTTTGTATAAATGTATTCCAAAAACTATCATTATGGCACCGAAAATCAATGCCAAACAACCCGTAACAACAACAAAATACTTGACTGACTCGAACGGGTTGAAGACCAATAGCACGCCAAAGATTACGCTTAGGATTGCGCTAACGACATAAAACCATTTGCCAGGCATGCTTTTTATCCTAAAAACCGCAAAAAATTGAAATATTC
>JAZLGA010000114.1:0-28203 GCA_045616045.1 Bacteroidales bacterium
CCTCCGGTCGGGGCTACGCCCCTCCCTCCAGAGGCAACTTCATCACAATACAAAGATACGTCTTTCATTCATTTCCTACCCCTTCCGTGTTTACTTTTACGAGAGCAACACTTTTCCAAAGTAATCACTACTTTTTTAGAATTCAGAAGACAGGAGTCAGAATGGGCGAAGCCTTGAAGAATTGTGGGCAAACGGGAGAATCAAAAATATCACCCAGTTCTGTCGGATTTGCAATCCGACAGCCATCGGACAACGGATTTATTGCCGAATGGCAATGAGCTAAAGGTTATATTCTGCCACGAAAAATTTTATTTGCTATAAGTTTTTTTTCAGATTGCAAAACCTAATACTCTCAGCCCGTAGATTCAAATCCGCTGGAACTGAGGTGATTGTGTGTGGCAGATAAAACGCAAAATACCTTATACCTTCTCCTTAAGTGTGCCAAAAACCATAGTTAAGGAGCAAGAATCAACGATACCTTCTCCTTAAGTCGAAAAAAATGATGGATAAGGAGGATGGATAACCTCACAGTTCTCCAAAAAATAGCCATTTGCCCTTTTGTATCCCAAAAATTTGTATCTTTGTCCCTTTAAAAGAGAATTTAAAAAACTTCAAAAAGATAAAAACCAAAATTGGTGGTGTATCGGGAATACATAAATGGCATATTAAGGCCCAATATCGATGGAACAGCAAGGGTAGTAGACCTGTTTGCTGGTTGCGGTGGATTGTCTTTGGGTTTTGAAGCTGCTGGATATGAGACCATTGGATACGAATTTGAGGAGAATGCTGTCAACACATATAACAAGAACTTGAAAGGCGTGTGCCATCTTCAGAGGTTGGATGTTGGTTTTGATTATCCTGAAGCCGACATTGTCATTGGTGGCCCTCCGTGCCAGCCTTTCAGCGTGTTTGGCAATCAGAGAGAAATGGAAGATGCTCGTGACGGTTTCCCGATTTTCATAGATGCGGTAAAGCAAATACAACCCAAAGTCTTTCTTTTTGAGAATGTGCGCAATCTTGCCTACTCACATAAATGGTATTTTGACCTGATCAGAGAGTCGCTTGGAAAATTGGGCTATATCATTGAGTTCAAGTGCCTTAATGCGGTTAACTATGGTGTGCCTCAAAACCGGGAGCGTATGATTGTTGTTGGTCATAAGTCAGCATTTCGTTTCCCTGCAATGCAACAGAAAAAAGTCACTGTAGGAGAGGCTATAGGTGATTTGATAGACTCAGTGCAGGACGAAAGCAAGATTCTTACACCGAGACAAGACGAGTACATTGCCGTTTATGAAAAAAAATCAGATTGCATCAATCCTCGCGACCTATATCCCGACAGACCAGCAAGGACATTGACGTGTAGGAACCTGGCAGGCTGTACCAGTGATATGCAAAGGGTTAGGCTGAAAGATGGACGAAGAAGACTAGTAGTCAGAGAGGCCGCCCGACTGCAAAGTTTTCCAGATTGGTTTGAGTTTACTGGTACGGAAACCAAACAATTCAACCAGATAGGCAACGCTGTGCCGCCTTTGTTGGCTTACCAATTGGCTTTGCAGGTAAGAGAAACCTATGCTTTACCAACAAAGAGCGAGGAAGAAATAGAATATCAAACAGTACCTTTATCCTTATTTGATTGACTATGGAAATACAATTAACAGGCAATAAAACCGATAAAGTCAGAAATCTGATATTCTCAATGCTTGACATATTGGGCGAAGTGGGAATCCCATTGAACGGGACACCGCGACGATTGGAAAAAATGGCAATGGCATGTATAGCGGTTGGCGACATCAAATCGGGTTTTAAAGAAGCAAAATCCGCCAGTGACAACCATTTTTTAACCACAAGAGAAATCATAATCTACGAAAACGCAAACTTCGGCGAAAACATATCATCAGGTTCTTATGATGACTTACGCAGGAAAGACTTGCTTTTACCCGTTCAAGCACGCATTGTGCTAAACTCCTCCTCTTTCGACCAGCAAGCCACAAATAATCCGACAAGAGGATACGCCTTAAACCCATTTTGCCGACTTGATAAAAGGTTATGGTACAAAAAATGGAAAAAGAAATTGTTACTATACAAAAAGCAGGTTGAGCTATTAAAGGATGAACTTGAGCGAAAAAGGGACTTGGAAAAAATACCAGTAAGATTGCCATCAGGAATTAGACTGGAACTTTCGGCAGGAGAGCACAACACGCTTCAAAAAGATATTGTCGAAGATTTTCTTGCTCGATTCGGTATGGGTGCAGAAGTGTTGTATATCGGCGACACAACAGACAAATATCTGTATATGAACAAAGAAGTATTGACAAAGATAGGTTTTTTCACACTGGAACACGAAGAGTTGCCCGATATAGTGGCCTATTGCCATGAGGAAAACCTACTTTTTCTTATAGAAGCGGTTCATAGTGCTGGCCCCATGAGCGAGATTCGGGTTATGAAACTCAAGAAACAATTGGATAAATGTACGGCAACGCCAGTATTTGTCACAGTTTTTTCTGACAAGAGAGCATTCAGGAAATGGGTGACAGAAATTGCTTGGGAAACAGAGGTGTGGATAGCCGAAAGTCCCGAACACATGATTCATTTTAATGGACATAAATTCTTGGAAATACATCAATAACTCTATAATAATCTTGAAATCTGAAATATAAAATTTTGAAATATAAGTATTTATGGAAGAATTAATAGGAGAACTCAAACAGCAAATCATAGAAGCCTTGAACCTTGAAGGTATGACTCCCGACGACATCGACGAGAACGCTCCTCTCTTCGAGAGCCTTGAGCTTGACTCCATCGACGCACTTGAACTCATCATCCTCATGGAGAAAAACTACGGCATTAAGCTCCAGAACCCCAACGAGGGCAAGGAAATAATGAAATCGGTTGCTACAATGGCCGATTATATCAGCAAACATAGCACGCAATAAACAGTAATGGGCAGGTTGTGCATAACTGGTGCCGGCATCGTGTCGGCAATAGGAGTTGGTAAGGAAGAGACCTTGAAGTCGCTGCTCGACGGCACAACGGGCATAGGTAAGGTGCATCATCTCAAGACCAACCGCGAGGAGTTTCCTGTAGGCGAGGTGAAACTCACCAACGACGAGATGTTGCAAAAACTGGAAATCTCACCCGAAAAAGCCATGCCTCGTACTGTCTTGCTGAGCATCATGGCGATTCAAGAGGCCTTGCAACAGGCTAATCTGGACAAAGAGATGCTTCCTCGGACGGGTTTTGTCTCTGGAACGACAGTTGGCGGTATGGACAAGAGTGAGCAGTATTACCACGACTTCCTCACCAACGACACGCGCAACGACTATATCAGAATGCACAGTTGCGGAGCCTGTACCGATGCTGTAGCCGACTATTTTGGGAAGTTCGCTTTTACAACAACACTTTCAACAGCGTGCAGCTCGGCTGCCAACGCCATCATCTTAGGTGCTGACATGATTCGTGCTGGCAAGGCGGAATGTGTTGTGGTGGGCGGAAGCGAGTGCATCAGCAACTTCCACCTCAACGGCTTCGCCACTTTGATGATACTCGACCGTGAGCAATGCCGTCCCTTCGACGAAACCCGTGCAGGACTGAACCTGGGCGAGGGTGCCGCTTATCTCGTCATCGAGTCGGAGGAACACGCCAAAAAGCGCAATGCTGATGTCTTGGCCGTCATATCAGGTTATGCCAACGCTTGCGATGCCTATCACCAGACGGCATCATCGCCCAGAGGACAAGGCCCTTTCTTGGCAATGACTCAGGCTATGAAGATGGCCAGACTTGAACCCGACAAAATAGATTATGTTAACGCTCACGGCACGGCGACACCAAATAACGATGCGTCTGAAAGCCAGGCAATCAGAAGGGTTTTTGGAGAAAACTATCCTCCAACATCATCGACGAAGTCGTTCACTGGACATACCACAAGCGCATCGGGCTCCATTGAGACGGTGATATCGCTCCTTGCGATGCAAAACGGCATCCTGCCAGCCAACATCAACTATGCGCAAGCCGATTCTGACTGTATTACGCCTATAGCAAAATTGGCTAAAAGTGCAGATATGCAGCATGTTATGTGCAACTCGTTCGGCTTCGGCGGCAACGACAGCTCTCTCATAATATCCAAACCAGAATGCATTGAATTTCGTGGTGAGAAGCTGAACGACAATCCCATTTATATCTGTTCTGCAAAGCAGATATCTGCCCAAGGAGGCCTTAACGACGACTGGTTTGAGCGTCCTGTCACCTTGACTGAGCAGTATGTACGCGCTGCCGACCCTGACTTCAAACCCTATGTCACCCCGCAGGAAAGCCGCCGCATGGGTCGCATACTGAAGCGTGCCGTGGCTACGGCCAAAGAAACCCTCAGGTCGGCACAGATAGAGACCCCCGATGCTATAGTTACAGGCACCGGATTGGGCTGTGTCGAGAACACCGAGTTCTTCCTTGAGGCTCTTCTCAGCGACGGAAAAGAGACGTTGAAACCTACCCATTTCATGAACTCGACACACAACACCATCAGTTCGCTGATTGGCATAATGACTCAGTCAAATGGCTACAACGCCACCTTCTCGCATAACGAACTCTCATTCGACAGTGCCTTGCTCAACGCCTGTCTGCTGCTTCAAAACAACGAAGCCATGTCGGTGTTGGTGCAGGGTCACGATGAACTGACACCCAACTATCATACACTTTTGAAACGTGCAGGCATAGTTGGTCGTGACAAGGAGATAGCCTCTGAGGTGTCGGTGGCAATGCTTGTAACCAACGAACCTAAAGCCACACCGATGTGCCGCATAGCGGGTGTCGCATTAGCCAACAATGACGAGGTGGAAAACCAACTCTCGATGCTGCTTGAAAATGCCAGTCTGACAAAGAATGACATTGATGCTGTGATGACCGATGTGAGCGGAGACAAGCAAAACGACAGACAATGTTTGGCAATTTGTCAAAAAGTGTTTGAAATGACGCCTGTTTTGCAGTACAAGCACTTGTTTGGCAACAACTTCACCGCCTCTGGCTTAGGGTGCTATGCCTTGGCCTACTGCCTGCAAAAAGGCAGCATCCCTGAGTCGTTGTATCTTGACCGAACAAATCAAGTCGTCGTGCCCAAGGTGTTGTTGATGCTGCATCATACCGACAACGGCCATAATACTTTGATACTATTGACTAAGAACTAAAAACTATACTGTTATGTGGATAATGTTTCTTTTGGTGCTTTTGCAAACCGTCTTTCTTTCAGGCGGTCAGGTGCTGCTGAAGCTTGCTATGGTGAAACTGCCGCCTTTTGCGTTTACTACTGAATATTTCAAAATATTGTTCACCAACTGGTGGTTTCTCGCCTGTGGCATAAGTTTTGTTGTTGCCACGGTATTATGGTTGTATATACTCAAGCACTATCCATTTCACCAAGTTTATCCTATGACAGCGATAGCCTACGTCTTTGGAATGATAGCCTCCATATTGGTCTTTGGAGAACAGATACCAATGATACGTTGGGTAGGTGTGTTTTTGATTTTGTTAGGATGTGTCTTGATAATGAAATAGGAGATTTATGTTATGAAACATCTGTTTATTGTTTTTATCATTATGTTGACTAATCTAGTGGCATTATGTCAAACACCTCTTGTTGGAGTCCAACGTGAGCAGGTTATTAATGATATTGAATCAACCGCTGTTGCCACAAATTCGATGCAACGTTCGTTTGTCCAAACGCGCACATCGTCTCTTTTGACTGATCAAATAGTGATGAAGGGACGGTTTTGCTATACCAAGCCTTCTGATGTGATTTGGGAATATGTGTCGCCACAACAACGTGTTATTAAGGTTACAGGTAAAGATGTCACCATAACAACAGAAGGGAATACGACACCAGTAAACCCACGC
Source organism: Bacteroidales bacterium (assembly GCA_045616045.1). Classification (GTDB taxonomy): domain Bacteria; phylum Bacteroidota; class Bacteroidia; order Bacteroidales; family F082; genus Limimorpha. The sequence continues at coordinate 5,884 of JAZLGA010000114.1, forward strand.
ATAAAGAAAATGGTGCAGGGTTTTAGTGAAATGCTTATGAGTAACAAGGCTCAAATGCTTGACGGAAGGGTCTTCAACATGGATATATACGAAGAAAAAAATACCTATCGTGCAGTGTTGAGACCGAAACGAAGAGACTTGCAGAAGTTGTTCTCGCAAATGGAACTAGAATTTGGCAAAGAAACAAAACAGATCGAAGCCATAACTCTTATTGAACGCCAAGGTGATGAGGTGAAAATTGAATTTGAGGAAATGAAATAATCGCCGCTATGTTAATAGATACAATGTTTGAACTGAAGAGCCTACAGGTAGAAGAAAATACCATAGACGCCACCTTGGGTATTTTTCCCGACAACGCCATTTACAGGGGACACTTTCCCGGAAGACCTATCACGCCAGGAGTTTGCATAATGCAGATTGTGCAGGAAGTGCTGGAGAAAGCCATTGGCAGCAGACTGTTGCTTGAAAAAGCCAAGGACGTAAAATTCCTGTCCATGCTCTCCCCCGACAACACCAAGCAAGTGAGATTGACCATAAACTACGACCCTGTAACCCTGACGGCCAACGCCGTGATGAAAGACAACGAGACCGTGATAACCAAAATGATGCTGAATTATTCTATAATATCCCAATAACCACGAGTCCCGCAGTCTCGAGCCTCGTCTCAAAGTAAAAAATGAAACCCTGTATTGTCATACCCACTTACAACAATGCCACAACGCTTGCCAACGTTGTTGAGCACAGTTTGGCCGTATGCGGTGATGTGATAGTGGTTAATGATGGTAGCACCGACAATACTACCGAAATTTTTTCCGCTATGAGTGGAATAACGGTGGTGTCGTATAGTCCCAACAGAGGCAAGGGGTATGCATTGTGCGAGGGTTTCCGCAAGGCAAAGGCAATGGGTTTCGACTATGCCATAACCCTTGATGCCGATGGACAGCATTTTCCTGAAGATGTGCCTGCTTTGTTGGCGACCCTTGTCGAAGAGTTGGGAAAAAACAATGGTAAGGTGCTTGTCGTAGGCAGTCGCAACCTTAATGCCCCTGGAATGACATCCGGCAATACCTTTGCCAACAAGTTCTCCAACTTCTGGTTCTCCATACAAACAGCACAATGCCTGCCCGACACGCAGACCGGATTTAGAATATATCCTTTGCATCACCTGCCCAAATTGAACCTGATAACAAGTCGCTATGAGAGCGAGCTGGAGTTGCTTGTTTTTTCAGCTTGGCGTAACGTGAGAATAGTGTCGTCGCCAGTGCGAGTGTATTATCCGCCTCCAGAGGAGAGGGTGTCGCATTTCAGGCCTTTTGCCGATTTTGCAAGGATATCAGTTTTGAACACTTTCCTGTGTGTCGCTGCCTTGCTGTATGGTTATCCTTCGATGTTGATCAGGAGAATGTTTAAGTGTTGAATTGTTTAATTGTGAATAAAATAACTTAATTAAAACGACGATTTAGTCTTTGTCATAGTCATTGTTGAATCTTTGAATTTCAAATTACACGGATGACCCGCTTTTTCTTGTCCATATACGATTATCTTAGTAAACGCAATGCCCTATCCATTGCGCTGATGATAGCCTTGATGGTGGTATGTGTGCTGCTCAGTTTGAGGCTGCGTTACAAGGAGAATATCACCGACTTCCTTCCCGCCAACGAAGCCAACAAACGCTACATGGCTGTCTATAACGACATGGGCGACAGACGCATCACGGTCATCTTCCATGCCGACACGATGACTGACAACAGCGATGACATAAAGTCGGCGATTGAATTTTTTGAGGAACAATGGTATGAATTATATGCAGACGACTCCGTTGAGTTGATGTGTCGCGCGAATGTTGGAATGGTTACAGATGCGATGTCACTTATCAGCGAAAACCCATCGCTTTTCCTGAACGACAACGATTATGCCCGCATCGACTCGCTCATGGCGGTAGAAGGCTATATCGACACTTGTCTGGCCAACGTCAAGCGTATGCTTGCTTTCCCAATGTCGGCGATGTCGGTGGAGATGATTTCCAATGATCCTTTAAATCTTTTCTCGCCGCCGCTACAAAGGCTTTCACAACTTACTGCGTCAACTGATTTTGACATAGATGACGAGTTTATCTTTGATAATAAGGGTAATGCATACGCATTTATGAATTCGCCATATCCATCAGGCGATACTAAGGGCAATACCAGGCTATCTAAAATGATAGAAAACACCATCCAAGAAACTAATGCAAAGATTCCAAATATAGGGATTTCTGCCATAGGTTCGCCTCTTATTGCGGCTACAAATGCCAACTGCATAAAACGTGACAGTTTCATATCAATATCAATAGCAGTGGTGCTGATTATGGCCGTTTTCTTTATTGCTATGGGTCGAAAGCGTAACATCCTCTGGCTCGGTTTCTCCATTGTTATGGGATGGCTCTTCGCTCTTGCCGTCATTGTTACCTTTAAACCCGCCATATCGGCAGTGGTGATAGGAATCGGTTCTGTGTTGATAGGCATCGCCGTCAACTATCCGCTCCATTTCCTTGACCACATCTGCGACCACACCGACCGGCGCGAGGCATTAAAAGACATGGTTGATCCGCTGGTGACGGGTAACATAACCACTGTGAGTGCCTTCGCCTGCCTCCTCTTTGTCAAGGCTGAGGCCATGCACGACCTTGGACTCTTCGGTTCGCTGATGCTCATTGGCACGATACTGTTCGTGATGATATTCCTGCCTCTTTTTGCCAAGGCTGGCAGAAAGAAAAAGACTGTCCAAGACCCAGTAGAGGATTCTTCACCCATACTGCAAAACAACAAGTTGAGTCGTTACCTGCTTCTGCCTGTCTGCGTTATAACAATTGTCCTCGGCTATCTAAGCACACGCACCCAGTTCGATTCAGACTTGCGCAACATCAACTATATGACACCGCAGCAACAGCGTGACCTCGCTATGCTGAGCAGTTCTGTCGAACAATCCGACAGCCTTACAACCCTTTATGTGGCTTCTGAAGCCAAGAGTCTCGACGAGGCTTTACAAAACGCCGAGTCGCTTTTGACTGATATAGAAGGGTATGAAGGGAGCGGCCCCATAGGTCTGTTGCCGTCGGTGCGGCAGCAAGAAACGGCCCTGCAACGCTGGAGGCAGTTTACACAACGCTATCCGGACCTCGGTGAACAACTCGAAAACAAAGCTGTTGCGATAGGATTTAAGCCACAAGCCTTTGCCAAGTTCACACTACATCTTTCAACCAATTATGCCCTCATCCCTCCAGAGCAGATGACCGACATTAACCAACTTTGTGAGAACTATTTGCTCCAGCGCGATTCAACATGGTGTGTTGTGGGCATGAATAATTTGTCCAATGGCAGTGTCGCGCAAATGAAAAACAGGATAAACAACTCAGAAGCAGCTTCAAAAGGTGTTTTCGCTTTCGACATCTCAGATGTGGGCAGCAATCTTGTCACCGCCCTTAACGATGATTTTAATTATATCCTGTATGTATGCAGTTTTGTGGTGTTCTTCTTCCTGTGGCTCTCGTTTGGCAGCTTTGAGTTGGCTGTGCTCTCGTTCCTGCCTCTTACTGTGGGCTGGCTGTGGATTTTGGGCATTATGGACATTGCCGCTGTCAAGTTCAACATCGTCAATATCATTTTAGCCACTTTCATCTTTGGTCAAGGCGACGACTACACCATCTTCATCACCGAAGGCTTGATGTACGAGTATGCCTACGGCAAGCGACGCTTGGGTGGCTATCGCCGTAGTGTTATTGTGTCGGCGGTGCTGATGTTCATCGGTATAGGTGCATTGATTTTCGCTAAGCATCCTGCTATGCGTTCGCTGGCACAGGTGGCCATAATAGGTATGGCTACCGTAGTCCTGATGGCTTGCTACCTTCCTCCTTTGGCCTTCAAATGGCTTACCACAAAAAACAATAAATTGCGTGATGTGCCAATCACATTTAAGCGTATTGCCTACACCGTTTGGGATATGTTTGTGTTCGTACTTGCCGTGTTCTTTATTTTTACTCCATTTACACTGATTTACAAAATCTTTGGCAAGGATAGTGACAAAAAGCGTATGCGTTATCATCGCTATGTGAACAGATTATGTTCGTTTGCCATTAGGCACCTCCCCGGAACAAGACTCAAACTGGTCAACGAAGTTGGTGAGGACTTTTCCAAACCAGCTGTCATCATTGCCAACCATCAATCTCATCTTGACTTGCTCTGCATACTTATGCTTAATCCTAAATTGGTGATTATGACCAACGACTGGGTGTGGCGCAACCCCATATATGGCCTGGTGATTCGCTATGCCGAGTTCTATCCCGCCAGCAACGGATATGAGGCCAATTTTCTCAAACTGAAAGGCCTTGTCAAACGAGGCTATTCAATAATGATTTTTCCAGAGGGCACACGCTCAACCGATGGCAAGATAGCTCGTTTCCACAAAGGGCCATTCCGTCTCGCGAAAGAACTCGGTCTCGATGTCTTGCCCGTCATTATTCACGGAACCCGGTATGTAATGCCTAAAGGCGACAATATAGTGCGTGAGGGAAACATAACTGTCGAGATAAAGCACCGTGTTGCCAACAGCACATTCGATGGCATGGAACTCCAACAAATTGCTTCAAGTATGCGCAAAACAATGGTGCAATACTATGATGAAATGTGCTCAAAATGCCAGACAGAAGAATATTTCCTGTACTTGGTGCGTCTTCAATATGTTTATAAGGGAAGAAGTGTTGAACGCCGTTGCAAAAGAGCGTTGAAGAAATGGCAATGTGATGGCATCGATCAATTGGGACAGGGTGAAATAGCTTTGCTGAAGGCTTTGGCTCATCCCAACCAGGAGTTTTACTACGAGTTTGACGACACTGACGATTATCTGATAGCACAAAATTGTATGGTAATGCCACACAATCTGCATTATTCCATCAAAAGTCGGAAATAATAAGTGCAATCACTCTTTGTCTCTTGATGATGTAATCTAATGGCATATTCTGCTTGTGTCATTAAAAGAGTTTTAATTGTAATTGATTTTGTATCTTATTGCAAAAATATTGGTAGTTTGGAACGATAAAATCCATATATTTGCAAACTGAAAAAAGAGCAGGTTTTACGGTTGAAATAGTGAGGTTGTCAAGGTGGGAAGCAGGCTGATGAGACCTGTTATAACTGCTTGATAAACAGTGAATAACTTGTATTGTGGCATAAAAACATATAATGTTTCATGTTGTTTGCGCAGGCTTTTGGCGGTGCTTTGCCTGCTTGTGTCGTTGAGTCTCACGGCACAAGAGTCGCAACGCTTATGGCCTGACAAGAGCTATCGCGGATACAAGAAGACCTCAATAACACCTTATATTGCCGAAGGTGCAAAGACAGCTGTCATAGTCTGCCCTGGCGGTAGTTACTCATGGCTCGATTATGAGGGTGAAGGATTAGAGGTGGCGCAGTGGCTGCAGCAAAATGGCATATCGGCATTTGTACTTAAGTATAGGGTGCAAGGCTGGTGGGCCTGGTTTTGGCATTCGCGTTATATTTTCCGAGGCAATCGTTATCCCGATATGTATGAAGATGGCCAGCAAGCCTTGAAATGGGTCTATAGTCACGCCCCAGAGTATGATATCGACACAACTAAGATTGGTATGATGGGTTTTTCGGCAGGTGGCCACATGGTGCTGATGCAAGGGTGTTTCAAGGGAGAGAAGAACCCCGCTTTCATCGTTCCCGTCTATCCTGTGGTGACAATGGCGGCGCCTTGCGTGCATAAACGCTCACGCCGTGGGCTGATGGGCGAGAAGCAGCGTAAAGATATGGTGCTGCGCGACTCCCTCTCGATGGAAAGACAAGTGCGTGACGACATGCCGTCCGTGTTCCTTGTCAACTGCGTTGATGACCCAGTGGTTGACTACCACAACTCAATCCTTATGGACTCTGCTTTGACGGCGCATAACGTGCCGCACAAGTACATACAATACAAGACAGGAGGTCACGGCTTTGGGGTGAACCCTGGCAAAGGCACAGCCGAGTCAAAGTCATGGAAAGATGAGTGTTTGATGTGGATGAAAGAAAATGAATTTCTAACTAATTGAATTTTAAAGAATTATATATAAAATGATTGGCGTATTAGGAAGTGGAAGTTGGGCAACAAGCATAGTGAAAGTGCTTCAAGAGAATGACAATGGCATCATAAACTGGTGGGTTCTTGAACAAGAAGTACGCATCAATGTGTGTGATAAGGGACGCAACCCATTGTATCTTACTGATGTGCAACTCGACAAAGACAGACTATATGTAAGCAATGACGTGCAAGAGATAATAGACAAGTCTGATGACATTTATGTTGTCATACCATCTGCCTTCCTTCAGGGCGTGATGGAGAAGGTCTCTTGGAAGTCGATGGTTGGCAAGAATTTCATAACAGCAGTGAAAGGACTTGTGCCATCAACACATCAGACAGTGTCAGAGTTCTTGAATTTTGAGATAGGTATCAATGCCGACAACATAGCTGTGATAAGTGGACCTACTCATGCCGAAGAGGTTTCGAGAGGCAAGAAAACCTTTTTGGCGGTCGCATCGACAAACAGAGACCTCTCGCTGAAGATACAACAGACACTTTCGTGCGGATATCTAACACCTATCGTTTATGACGATGTGAAAGGCATTGAATGGGCCGCCGTGCTGAAAAACATCTACGCCATTGCAGGTGGCCTTACTCAAGGCCCTGAAGGCGGTGACAACCTGACTGCTGTAATGGTGACCGCCGTGTTGGACGAGATGGCTCATTTCCTGCAAATAATCTCACCCAGTTTAGAACGTCGAATACACGATTTCCCATATTTGGGTGACTTGCTGGTAACATGCTGGTCAAAACATAGCCGCAATAGAACATTGGGCGCAGCATTGGCTAATGGTACGCCGCTGTCCACGGCCATCTCAATGCAGAAAATGGTTGCCGAAGGTTATTTCGCAGTAAAAAGTCTTAAAAATATAATAGACCAACGAAATATTTTAATGCCCATAGTTAGAAGCGTTTACACCATCCTTTATGAGAATGTTGACATAAAAGAAGAAATAGACAGAATGATAAAAAACTTGTTGTGAGAATAAAGAAACCAAACGTGGAACGCTAATATAGCTTAAATTAAGCCCGTGCGTGTCTTGTTCCCCTTATCGTGCATAAAAAGAAAAAACCAAAAAAATGACTAACGATATTGAATATTCATCATTGTCTGAAATAAAGGCCTTCCAAGAAGAGAAAATGGCAGTTGCCCTCAAATATCTGCAAGACAATTCGCCTTATTATAAACGCTTGTTTAAGGAACAAAACATTGACATCTCAACCATAAAAAAGATAGAGGACCTGCAAAAACTTCCTTTTACCGAAAAAAAAGACTTGCAACTTTATAACTGGGATTTTTTGTGCTGTCCAATGGATAAAATTGTCGATTACATCACCACCAGCGGCACTCTCGGTGAGCCAGTCACTTTTGCTTGTACCGAAAATGACTTGCAACGATTGGCCTTTAATGAAAGAAAATCTTTTGCTTGTGCTGGACTAAAGCCAGGCAACATTGTGCAGCTGATGACCACTCTCGACAAGCGTTTTATGGCTGGCTTGGCTTACTTCTTAGGCTTGCGTGATATGGGTGCGTCGGTGATTAGGGTAGGCAATGGCATTCCAGAACTCCAATGGGACACCATTAAACGCATCAAACCTGACACAATCATGTGTGTGCCTTCGTTCATACTCAAACTCATACAATATGCCGAAGACCATAACATTGACTATAGGAACAGTAGCGTGAAGCGCATCATAGGCATAGGCGAGGGATTGCGCGAACAGGATTTCAGCCTTAACCTGCTTGGCCGTCGCATTAAGGAAAAGTGGGATGTTCAGTTGTTTGCCACTTATTCGTCAACAGAGATGGGGGCTACTTTCTCGGAATGCGAATACGGACAAGGTGGTCATGTCCATCCAGAACTTATCATTGTTGAGATAATCGGTGATGACAACAAACCCGTTGCTGACGGCGATTCGGGCGAGATAGTCATAACCACATTAGGCGTTGAGGGAATGCCACTGCTTCGCTTCCGTACTGGCGATATCGCCTCAAAACACACCGAACAGTGCCGTTGCGGGCGTAACTCATATCGCCTTTCGCCACTTGTGGGCCGCAAAAACAACATGATAAAACTTAAAGGCACTACGCTTTACCCGCCAGCGATAAATGATGTGCTCGACAATATCAGCTATATCGAGAATTATGTCATAGAAGCATACACAAATGATAATGGAACTGACGAGATAGTTGTGAAGATAGGTATCAACAAGTTGCCCAATTTCGATGTGGTGAAGGAACTTAAGGATAGTTTCCGTTCGCGTATCAGAGTGGCTCCTCAAATAGAAATTCTACCAGTGGACGAGATACGTAAAATAAACTTCCCGCCAAAAAGCCGCAAACCGATTAAATTTATAGACAACAGAAAAAAATAACTTACCATGTGTGTAGATTTTGAAGATATAAGACCTTACAACGATTCGGAGATCCCTGATGCGATGCAACGCATAGCACAAAGCGAATATCTCCCCAAGGCTGCCGCCTTCATCTATCCAGACATACCCTTTGAGGAAGTTCAAAAGAAAGTGGCTTCCATCAAGACGATAGATGAATTTCAAAATACAGTGATGTATGATGGCCTGAAACGAATCATGAATACCACCATTACATCATTTACATATATCGGCAGTGAAAACCTTTCAAAAGACAGAGGGCATGTCTTTATTTCAAACCATCGAGACATAGTCATGGATGCATATCTTATGCAGTTCGTTTGCTATGAAAACAATTATGACTTGTTTAAGATAACATTTGGCGCCAACCTTATGGAAAACCCTCTCGTCAAAGAGATTGGCAAGTGCAACAAGATGTTCCATACTGCACGTTCTGGCACGCCCAAGAGTTTCTATCAGAACATGATGCACATGTCACAATACATTCGTTACTCTCTCATGCACGACCACGATTCTGTTTGGATAGCCCAGCGCAACGGCAGAACCAAGGACGGCCTTGATGCTACTGACCCTGCAGTTATAAAGATGCTGGGAATGAGCGGCGGCGACGATTATGTCAAGGCCATCGACGATATTAGCATATTGCCGCTCTCGGTGTCGTATGAGTGGGAACCCTGTGACATATTGAAAGTTGTTGAGTTGTGCAAGACGCGTCATGGTGCATACGAGAAAAAACCTGGTGAGGATGTAAACAGCATACTGACGGGTATTGTGTCGCAAAAAGGTAATGTACATATATCTGTATGCAAACCTGTGTTGATGAGCGAATTGCAACCTATAGCCGAACCGCGTGCCGAATTCTATAAAAAAGTTGCAGCAATAGTTGACCAACGCATAGTCGAAGGTTACGTGTTGCACCCAACCAACTACATAGCTCATGACCTTCGTTCTGGAACTGATAAATATAGTGAACACTATACCCAATTCCAGAAGCAGCAGTTCATTGATCGCTTGGACAAACTACCAGATATGGGTGAAGACAACGAACTCCTACGTGAGATATTCATCTCCATATATGCCAATCCCATTGACACCAAGATAAAGGCTAATCTGATTTAAGTAAGGATGTCGTCTAAAGAGAAAACGTTTTTTTTCTGCAAGAGTTGCGGCAACGAGTCGCCCAAGTGGTTTGGGAAATGCCCCGCTTGTGGAGAATGGAACACTTGTGCTGAGTCAACTTCTGTCACTGGCAGTGCCAAAACCACGCACAAGTATGCGCTTGTCGAGACAGGATCGTCACAGCCTCAACGAGTTGGAGAGATAGCGGGCGGTGGCGAGCAACGCATTATCATGCCTTATAGCGAACTTAACCGCGTGCTGGGAGGAGGACTGGTGCTTGGCTCGCTTACACTGGTTGGAGGCGAACCTGGCATAGGAAAATCTACTCTTATGCTTCAGATGGCACTTAACCTGAAAGACAAAAAAGTGTTATACATTTCGGGCGAAGAAAGTCTGACACAGATAAAGATGCGAGCCGATAGAATTGGCATCGCCAACGAAAACTGCTATATCCTTGCAGAAACCGATACTGATGGCATTGCGCGTCATTTCAAGGATGTTAAACCAGAAGTGGTTATAATCGATTCTATCCAAACTGTCGAGTCGCCTCTTGCAGATGCTGCTGCGGGTAGCATAACACAAATACGTCAGACCGCAAGTGAACTTAACAAGATTGCCAAGACAAGTCATGTGCCTTTTTTTCTAATAGGACACATCACAAAGGATGGCAGTATTGCTGGTCCCAAGGTGCTTGAACATATCGTTGATACCGTTTTGCAGTTTGAAGGCGACCGACATTATGGTTTCCGCATATTGAGGACTATCAAGAACAGGTTCGGTTCATCATCAGAATTAGGCATTTTTGAGATGCGTGCCGACGGCCTTCGTGAGGTGACAAACCCCAGCGAGGTGCTCCTTTCACAGCGTGATGAGGACGTGAGCGGCATAGCCATAGCAGCCACTATGGAAGGCCAGAGACCTATGCTTATCGAAACGCAAGCCCTGATAAGTACAGCAGCATACGGTATGCCTCAACGCTCAAGTACAGGCTTTGATGCCCGAAGAATGAACATGCTTCTCGCAGTGCTTGAAAAGAGAGCAGGTTTCCGTTTGGCTTCTAAAGACGCTTTCCTTAATATTGCCGGAGGCATGCGTGTGGACGACCCTGCCATTGACATGGCTGTGATAGCCGCCATATTGTCGTCAAACGCCGACATGCCCATAGACTCAAATATGGCGTTTGCTGCCGAGATAGGCTTGTCGGGTGAAGTAAGGGCCGTGTCGCGCATAGAGGCTCGTATAGCCGAAGCAGATAAACTTGGCTTTAAGAAAATTTTTATATCCAAATATAACCTTAAAGGCCTTAACGCAAAACGATTCAATATCGAAGTCGTTCCAGTCGCTACAGTGTATGAACTTGCTACAGTGTTGTTTGGATAACTGAATCAATTGCCAATTAAAAGACATGACAATGAAAAATCTCCTTCACCTATTGTTTGCATTTGCATTCTTGCCATCATGCATAAGTGACAACAACATAATACCTAAATTCAATGTCATGACCAATGTTGTTGGTGGTGACACCATAAGCATCGACATGGACCTGGAAAACGCAATTGTTGACGGAATAACCATACCTTCAGCAAGACAAACGCTTTCTGGTTATTTTGACTTAATTATTGAAATGCCTAAACTTGAAGGCAATTGGTATTACAAGGTTTATTTTCAGAATGAATCGTATAAATTTTCTGATACAGACGACCTTGCACACGAGAATTTTTACGGCAGTTGGGAAGATACCGATATTGGTTTCAAGCCTCTGACAGACGAAATGACTTTTGATAGTATTCGTATTGTAGGCAACCCGCGCAACGAGAAAATTTACTATGGTGAAGACATTAGAGAGAATGCTTTGTCTGCCGAAAAGGTCGAGAAAGTCGCCAATACAATAAGAAGCAAGGAAAATTGGTATCAGGACATAGTGCGTAAGGCTGGAGAGAACGGTGTCAGCGTCGAGAAGCAACTGTATGCCGACGCCCAATGGGTGTTACGTATGGCCCGCAATGAAGGTGAGACAAACAACCGATGGAAACGCAACCCTCGTGCCGGGTTATACAGCTTTATGCTTGTGGTGTGCGATGATGAAGGCTTGCAGAACATACCTGAGTATGTTAGCGATATAAGCAAGACCAATGCTGAAGGCAATTTCGTCAATCCTTATGGTTGGTTTGAGAAAAACAAGTCAATTCACATAAAGGTGATAAAGGCAGACAGACTTCTGAAGACCAGAGCGGTCATAAGTGCCAGTCGGGGCGTTTTTGTTGACAAGTTCATTAGTGACAGACAAAACGGTATTGATACTACTTCATGCGGTTGTGGCGATTCGGACGAATTGTACAAGCATGCTCTTTATGAACAGTTTTTCAGTGTGATAAGCAAACAATACACCATTCACAATGTACCTCTTATACACGATGTGGTTGGCGATGATCCATACAGTCGTGCCGACTATGAGAAAGGACGTACTATGTTCGATTCGACAGAACTTCTTAATGAACACCCTTTCTTTACTGATAAACCATGCCAGACAGTCCATCTTTCAGACGATAGTTCCTATATCAGTATTGTCAACCCGCACAGTACACCCGACAAGATGCGAAAGGAATCGACAGGAATACGCTCGCGCATAGGCTTTACATACGGCAAATGGAGAGGAAAGATAAAATTCCCAACCATGCTTAACGATGACAATGTGTGGAATGGCCTTACATATGCATTTTGGTTGATATACAGTGATCAGCACAAATGGAACAACCGTCGCCCAAACCATGTTGATGGCGGATATATCGATAGAATGGATGGCAGCCCCAACCCAGTCAGACATGCCGATTATTATTATTCTGAGATAGATATCGAGATAGTTAAGGCTTCAAAATATTGGCCCGTAGCATCATATCTTCACCGTAAGGATTCTGCTGATTTTGTTGAGGATGCAACGCAAAACAACGATGTGATGTATTGCTGCACCAACTGGGATTTGGCATCGCATGAACCCAAAAAATTCAGTTCGGGCATTGACACAATAAAATTTGGTGACATGTCGTTTGAAACTCAACGTTGGACTAATATCTATAAGGCCTTGACAACAAGGACACCAATACCCAATTCTATTTTCAGCGAACCTTTTTACTATTATGAGATTGAGTGGAAGCCAACTGAGATTATTTGGCGATTGGGCCTTAGTCCCGACAATATGAGGGTGGTGGGATATATGAACGACTTTTATACTTCCATTCCGAACAATCAAATGAAATGCGTTGTCACTCAGGAATACCATTATTCGGAATGGTGGCCCCCAATTGTGTTTGAGCAAGGCTTGATACCCTTTAACAAGACTGATATCGAAGGCTGTGTTTATGAGGTCGTGGTGGAATAGGTATTATTCTGACCTGACGACTTTGACCCGGAAAAATCTCACTAAGAAAGGAATTTTGGCGTCTTTCAGTATGGACATGGCTCGTCATAGTCAAAAAGCACAGCCTTGCTTTGGCACATCTTGCGTGCCAGCTCCACATTCCCAGGAGTGTATTTGGCCTGAATATGCCATAAAAAATGTTTTTGCCGGGGAAATAGATGGCCAGAACACCATAAGTCTCCATTCGCGACATCTTCCATGCTATGGCAGACAAAAACTTAGTTTCGACAAGGTAAGTATGTGAGGCCGGTTCCAATGCCTTCAAAATCCTTTTCCTTGGCACGCAAGCCCGATATGGCGGCCCATACCTTGTTTTGTGCAAGAACCAGACCGTCGCTTCGCAAACAAGAATTAAGGATGAAGATTGCTGAGATGTTCAAAAAGGAAAGCAAGTGTCTCATTAGATGAATTTTATCAGAAATACTAATTTTGCAGAAAATATGCTAATTTTGCATAAAAATATATAATTATGAAAAAAGAAAAAGTCATAGGCTTTATATGTGGATATTTGGAATTTATATTATGGTTTTTTGTGTTTGGTGCACTGGTAAGAGTTTTTGAGACTGCGATATTGTCACACTATCAAGGTGAATTTGCCTCTCATGTCGTGTTAAATCTGAAAGGCTTCTTGTATGATGTCTTGCTTTTCTTGAGGATTTCTTTGCCGTTTTTTGCCATTTATGCGCTGCTTCGCTTTTTCTCTCCCAAGGTGGCAAAATGGTCGTTTGCCATAGGTGGTGCATTGGCACTATTTGTGTCGTTGGCTATGATAATGTATTTTGTTTCGGCACTCGTGCCTTTGGACAGGGTGCTCTTCAACTATTCGTTAAAGGAAATCTTCTTTATCGCTGGTTCAACAGGGTCTTTTGTGTGGTGGAGTTATGCTTGTGTCGCTGCAATCCCCCTGCTTTTTGTGTTTGCAACGATACGTTCTCACATTAGGATTCACAAGGCTTTAATAATAGTCTATGCGGTTTTGGTCATTGCCTCTTTTGCCATTCCTTGGCCTCCAGCGTGGCTCTACAACAAACGGATAGATTCATACGAAGTGGTGAACAAGCAAAGATTTTTTTTCACAAGTCTTGCCAATATTGCCGGCGGTTCTGTCTTTACCGACAACGGGAATGTTGAGTCTTGCCGCGAGAATATAGTGAAATTCCAGTCAATGTTTCCTGGTGACAACTTTGTTGACATTCACTATCCTTTGGCTCATACTGACAATGCTCCTGACGTCCTTTCATGTTTTTTTGACTTGGACAGTACTCGCATGCCAAACCTTGTTTTTATCATTACCGAAGGCCTGAGTCGCGAGTTCAGTGGCTATAACAGCGAATTGCCCTCGTCAACACCTTTCCTTGATTCGCTTGCCGAAAAGTCTCTCACCTGGGTGAACTGCATGTCGTCGTCGCAACGAACCATATCTGTTTTGCCTACACTGTTTGGTAGCCTGCCTTTTGGCAAACGTGGTTTTATGCAGTCGTCAGATTGCCCACAGTTCTATTCTTTGCCGTCTTTGCTCAAACAAAATGGATATAATACTTCATTTTTCTACGGAGGTTGGTTGTCGTTTGACAATACGTTGTTTTTTTTGCGCGATATGGGCGTGGATAATTATTTGCCAGACTATAAAACATACCCAGAAACAATGAAGAACAATTGGGGATTGCTTGACAAATACACTTTTTCGGAGTCGTTCAAGCATGTGGACTTCGATAGTGGCAAACCTCATTTGGACATTTATCAAACACTTACGACACATGACCCGTTTGACTATCCCGACAAGGAAAATTACACCCGGAAATACTCTGAAAAACTAAATGAACAGAAAGTTAATATTCCAGCATGGCTTCAAAAACAGTATGCCTCGTATTTTTATTTTGACGATTGCCTGCGGACATTCTTAGAAGAATATAAAACCAAGCCTGGCTACGAAAACACAATTTTTGTTATTACAGGCGACCATTGTTTCAACAGCCGTTCAGAGGAATTGACCCGCTATCACGTCCCCCTTGTGGTGTGGTCGCCAATGCTGAAGGTGGCCAAACGATTCCCCGCTATGGCGTCCCATCGCGATGTCGCACCCGCCTTCTTTGCCATGTTCAGAGACAGATATTCTGTAAAAACCCCTTCAATAGTGAGTTGGGTGAATACAGGACTTGACACCTTGTCAACCTTTGAGGCCAAGACCTTCACGCCACAGATGAAAGAGTCGCGGATGCTTGACAACATGGTGTACAACAACTTCTTTTATGACAATGGTGATGTGTATGAGTTGAGCTATGAGAACGATGTCCTAAAAACAACACCTTCACAAAATGATGAAATCATCGATTTGATGCGCAACTATCTTGCTATAGACGATTATGTGATGAACAACAATAAACTTATAAAGCAAGAAAAAGTCAATATGGACGTGCTTTTAAAGATTGACAGTGCCAACTCGATATCCTATGTTAGCGAAAGAACAAAAGTCTCGCCTATCGACACCTTGGGCAGGAAAAATGTCTTTTCCTTGAAAAACAAATACCCTTTCCCTGTTTACAGCGAAGAGTCGGAAGATGACATTAATTCGTATGTCATACGCATAGAGTTCGATGTCTATCAGCCTAAGATAGAAAACGACGGTGAGCTTCATGTTAATGTGGCCATAAAAAACAAGAAGGTGATGAAAGATTACCTTGTCAATTATTTTGACTATGGTCATTATGACAGTTGGGCGCATGTTTCAATGACACAGTCCATAAACACGACATTGGCGGAAATGGGTCCCGACGACATCCTTCAAATTTATTTTTGGAATAGGGGCGAAAACGAGTTTTTTATTAGCAATGTAATGGTGAACATCTTGGTGAGCAGAAAGTAAATAGCAAGTTCAACAGATAATGTTTGGACTTATGTAGCCTAATGTCCCCATGTTTTTCGTGACGAAGAGAAATTCTTCATTTTCACCTGAATCTGCCTTTTTTAGTTTGACCCAATACTTTTGGCGATTTGGCCGAAAAGTTTTTTTTGTCTATTGCAAAATGAGCCAATTCCAAGGCTTGGCCTTTGTGGCCTATATCGGGTGTCGATTTAGAATTCGACCAAAAAATTGTTGAAAAAAGAAATCGTTCAAACATTTGCATATAAAGCAAATATGTTATATCTTCGCAAATTATTTTTGCCCTAAATGTAAATGCTATGAAACAAATAAAAACTGCTTTAATATCAGTGTTTTATAAAAATGATATTGACAAAATCGTAGGCTTGCTCAAGCAAAATAACGTTCAGATCTATTCTACGGGTGGAACATACGATTTTATCAAACGTTATGACGACACGGTCTTGACTGTAGAGTCGTTGACAGGCTATCCATCCATTCTCGGCGGTCGTGTCAAAACTTTGCACCCCAAAGTGTTTGGAGGCATCTTGGGACGCACCAATCTTGGTTCCGACAAAGCAGAGATGAGCCAATACGAGATACCACAATTCGACCTTGTCATCGTTGACCTTTATCCTTTTGAGGAAACAGTCGCCAACACGAATGACCATGACGCTATAATCGAGAAAATCGACATTGGTGGCATATCGCTTATCCGCGCTGGCGCCAAAAACTTCAATGATGTACTCATAGTCCCATCACAAAAATATTATGCAGAACTTATACAATTGCTTGATGAACAAAAATGCCAAACATCTGTTGACGACCGCCGCCGCTTTGCAAAATATGCCTTTGCTGTAAGTTCACACTACGACAGTGCTATTTATCGTTGGTTTGCCTCGGGCGATGATAATAGTGAATTGCGCATTACCGAATCGGAAGCCACTACATTGCGCTATGGCGAGAATCCTCATCAAAAAGGCGTTTTCTATGGCGACCTTGGTGCAATGTTCGACAAACTGCACGGCAAGGAATTGTCATACAACAACCTGCTTGACCTTGATTCAGGACTCGGTCTCATACGAGAATTTGACGAGCCTACGTTTGCAATACTAAAGCACAACAACCCATGTGGCCTTGCGTGCCGTAGCACTGTTAAGCAGGCTTATGTTGATGCTCTTGCGGGCGACCCAGTGTCGGCTTTTGGAGGAGTTCTTGTATGCAACCACCCCATAGACCTTGAGGCTGCCGAAGAAATTAACAAACTGTTTGTTGAGGTGATAGTGGCCCCCGACTACGCAGACGGCGTTCTCGACATACTATTCACAAAGAAAAACAGAGTTGTGTTGAAACTCAAAGATAACGCTTATGCAAAACAGACAGTAAAGACCGCCCTTAATGGCTATCTCGTCCAAGACCGCGACCTTCATACCGAAGATGCTGGCGATTTCCGTGCCGTGACCGAAAAGACTCCAACACAAGCCGAGATAGACGATATGATTTTTGCAAATAAGATAGTGAAACACAGCCGTTCAAACGCCATTGTACTTGCTAAAGGCAAACAGTTGTTTGCATCGGGCATTGGCCAAACCTCTCGTGTTGATGCCTTGAAGCAAGCTGTCGCAAAGGCACGTTCGTTCGGCTTCGACCTTAAAGGTGCCGTGCTCGCTTCAGATGCCTTCTTCCCGTTTGCCGACTGTGTGCAGATAGCCCATCAGGAAGGCATCTCGGCTATTGTCCAACCTGGCGGATCAGTCCGCGACCAAGAGTCGATTGACGAATGCAACAAGTCGGGCATAAGCATGGTGTTCACTGGATACAGACATTTTAAACATTAATGAAAAAACAAGACTGATACTATAAAATAATAACAGAACCTTTTCAAAACTTGAGAATATGGGATTTTCCTTTCTGAACAAAGAGATAGCAATAGACCTTGGCACAGCCAATACTATTATAATATACAACGACCGTGTTGTCGTTGATGAGCCTTCAATAGTGGCTATTGACCGTAATACAAAGAAAATAAAGGCCGTTGGCTCCAAAGCCATGAGGATGTATGGCAAGACCCACCCCAACATCACTACAATACGCCCTCTTAAAGACGGCGTTATAGCCGACTTCCAAGCGGCCGAACACATGATGCGTGAGATGATTAAGATGATCAACTTCCGCAAGTCGGTCTTCAAACTGTTCCCACCTGCGCTGAAAATGGTTATTTGCATCCCTTCTGGTATTACCGAAGTGGAGGAACGCGCCGTAAAGGATTCGGCAGAACAGGCAGGAGCAAAGGAGGTGAGGCTGATACATGAGCCTATGGCTGCTGCCATAGGTATAGGCGTTGACGTGCTTGAACCCGCCGGTAACATGATCGTTGACATTGGTGGTGGAACATCTGAGATAGCCATCATATCTTTGGGCGGTATTGTTAACAACAAGTCAATACGTATAGCCGGTGACGACTTCAATGCCGATATCGAGGCACACATGCGTAACCAGCATAACATACTTGTCGGTGAACGCACCTCAGAACGCATAAAGATAGAAGTCGGTGCAGCCATCGAGGATCTCGACAATCCGCCTGCCGAGTTTGAGGTAAAAGGCCGTGACCTTATGACTGGCGTGCCTAAGTCGGTAAAAGTGAACCATAGAGAAATCGCACAATGCCTCGACAAGAGTATCATGAAAGTTGAAAATGCAGTTCTCGACGCCCTTGGCATGACACCTCCAGAACTGTCGGCCGACATCTACAGCACTGGTATATATCTTACCGGCGGCGGCGCGTTGCTTCGTGGCCTTGACAAACGTCTCCAACTGAAAACCAAACTGCCGGTGCAAGTGGCCGACGACCCATTGCGTGCTGTAGCCCGTGGTACAGGCATTGCACTAAAGAATTTCGATAAATTCGAATTCCTCATCAAGTGATACCACCATTATTTTAGTTAATCTAGTTTTTGGATTTTTTTGCTTGACTGACGTCGTTGTGATATGTATGACCTAATACGTTTTGTTCAGAAATACTATTTCACTCTGCTTTTCATATTGCTCGAGGCAGTGTGCATTGTGCTCCTGTCCACAAGTCAAGCTTATCATCGACAAACTGTGTCAAATATTGTCAACAATGTTGCAGGCACCGTTTATGAGACAAAAACCAATGTAAACAATTATTTTTCGCTAAGAAAACAAAACAAACTCCTTGTCGAGGAAAATGCAAGGCTCAGACAACAACTGACTGCACTTGTTGACACTACTGACAATTTGGCCATGTCATTGCTCGACACAACTTATAAGTATATTGCCGCCAATGTAGTCAATAATACTGTCAATGCAAGCAAGAACTATATCGTCATCAACAAGGGCAGTAATGATGGCGTAGAACCAGACATGGGCGTGCTTTCTTCTGATGGCGTGGCTGGAGTGGTGGTGAATGTAAGTAGTCACTATTCTGTAGCCATCAGTCTGTTGCACGATTTTTCTTCGGTAAGTGTTCAACTTGCAGACGATGAAAATATCGCTAACCTAAAATGGGAGACGGGTAATTATCATTATGGAATGTTGCGTGACATATCTACCCATGTGACACTGCATCGCGGTGACACCGTGGTGACAAGCTCGTTGTCGTACATATTCCCTGCGGGAATACCTGCCGCAGTGGTCGAGGAAATGATAACTTCGCCAAGTGGCGACATGAACAGTGCCAAGGTGCGCTTCGTGACAAATTTTGCTACTTTGCGTAATGTTTATGTCATCAAAAACACATATAAAACTGAGATAGACTCTCTTCTAAATAATACCCTAGCTCAATGAACAGCACCTTGAAAAACATATTGCGTTTTTTTGCACTCGTACTCGTTCAAGTGTTGTTTATAAACCATATAAAAATAGGTGGTTACGTGAACCCTTATGTCTATCCGCTCTTCATACTGCTTCTTCCTATAGGGTATTCAAAAGCAGGACTTCTCTTTCTGGCTTTCTTGTCAGGTCTCAGCGTTGACCTTTTCATGGGTACGCCTGGACTTCATGCCGGTGCCACAACGCTTATGGCATTTTGTCGTCCTGCTATTATAAAGTTGGTGTCGGGAAACCCAAATAACGACTTGCATAAAGAACCAAATTTCAACAATATGGGTTTCGATTGGTGGCTTCGCTACTCATTGGTACTTATGACGGTGCATGCGTTGACGCTGTTCCTGCTTGAGTCTTTCACATTCACACTCTTCTGGCAAGCATTGTTGCGAACCTTAATCAGTCTCCCAATTTCAATTTTTTTGATTACCATCATCTTGTATCTGTTCTCTTCGAGTAAAAAAATAAACGATTAATATTCAATAACAAATTAATAAATCTGATAATGAAAAAATCACTGTTATTTGTCTTAATGGCCGCCTGGACTTTAGCAGCCTGCACTGGCGAACAAAAAGAAAAAAACTTCAATGTTAATGTTACTCTTACTGACGCTGAAGGCGAAACTATTTACTTGCAGAAGTTTGTTGACAAGGAACTGAAAACCATTGACTCTGCAGTCATAAAAGACAATGTCGCATTGCTCATGGGAGAACAAGGCGATGTCCAAGACCTGTACGCATTAAGTATCAAAAGCATCAAGGGTCAGGTGAACTTCTTCCCCGAAAACGGTGATGTGACATTCACTGGTGACAAGACTGGCCAAGAAGAGGCCAAAATTACTGCATCAGCAGCTCAAGAACTACTTAACCAATACACTGACAAGTACCAAGACTATTATGTCGAAGCATACAGTCTTTACATGGCTTTGATGTTGGCTGGTCAAACCGAAGAAAATACCGAACGCATAGCTGACTCAATAAAACAACGCTTAGAAGCTATTGAAGAAGAAATGGTTTCATTCCAAAAGGACTTTGTCAAAAGTCATGCTGACCATTTTGTTGCCCATTACATTCTTGATGAAAACAAACAAGACTATAGCGTTGACGAGTTGAAAGAATATCTGAGTCTCTTCACTACTGAATCGGTGTTCAAACAAGATTTAGAGGATCATGTTGCCAAACTTGATATGACTTCTGTTGGTGCCATTGCTCCTAACTTCACTCTCAATTCTGCTGAAGGACAAGCGGTGACATTGTCGGAACTTGTATCCTCCAACACATATACTCTTATTGACTTCTGGGCCTCGTGGTGTGGGCCTTGCCGTGCCGAAAATCCCAATGTCAAGGCGGCCTACGAGAAGTACCATGCCAAAGGCTTTGACGTGTTGGGTGTTTCTATTGATACGGACCTTAATGCTTGGACAGAGGCTGTCGATGCCGATGGTCTTGCTTGGACTCAGGTTATTGACATTGATCAGAAAACCGCTGAGGCTTATTCCATATTTTACATTCCTAGCAATTTCCTCGTTGACAATAGCGGTAAAATTGTAGCTACCAGTCTGCGTGGCGATGATTTGAAGGCCAAACTTGCAGAATTCCTTGACTAAAATAATGTAGACTAATATATCCTTCCCTGTTTGACAGGGAAGGGGCTTTTTCTTGCCGTTTATGGAAGGTTTAGACCCCACTTTGCTAACTGACCTTGTGACCAAGCAGATGCCTTATGGAAAATACAAGGGTTGGACACTTAAAGTTCTTCCTGAGCCTTATCTGGTCTGGATGCACCGTGAAAATGCTTTTCCTAAAGGACGTTTGGGAATGCTCCTGTCCACCCTATATGAGATAAAACTAAATGGGCTTGAGTATCTTCTTGACAAGAATTTTGGGTAATTGCGAATTTTTTTTCTTATTTTTGCGTAAAATAATGATATTATGAAATACATGCTTTCATTCATATTGATAACGACTCCTTTTTTCTTACATGCACAACTTAGCAATATCGTGGGCAAATGGAACACCCTTGACGACCGTACCGGGGAGATGCGTTCGTGTGTCAATATTTATGAAAAAGGAGGAAAATATTTTGGAGAAGTCGTCCTTTTGTATGAGAATGACGGGAATGGCAGCTACAAGGTTATGAAAGAGCCTTTCCCAAAGGAATATCAGGGTGTCGTTGGTACTGTTGTACTTTTGGGCATGGAGCCTAAAGGTGACGAGTTGAAAGGCAAATTGTTTGATCCCGAGAGCAAAAAGGAGTATTATGGAAAGGTGTCTTACAATGCCGAGACAGGTAAACTTGACGTGCGTGGCTCGCTTGACAGGCTCGGAGCAATAGGACGCACTCAACATTGGAGCAAAAAGAAATAAAGACACACAATAGTATTTATGAGACAATAAAAGTTAGCCACATCCAAAATTGAGTGTGGTTATTTTCTTCATTATGCGGTGGAACCAATTCTAAACGTCAAATTTGAACTCGGCATCAAACCACCCTGTGTCTTCTTTCAGGAGGTCGAACTCTTCGCCAGTAAGCTTGTCAATAACGTGTACTGTGCCTTTTATGTCATCGTAGG
>JAZLGA010000115.1:0-3010 GCA_045616045.1 Bacteroidales bacterium
GAAAAGCGGCCAAAAGCGAGGAAAAGAAATTTTAAATTTGTCATATCATTTGTATTTTATTTCGTTGAATTTATAGAACCCGCCATCAGTATTTTTCATAAATTGCGGTGCCTTAAATTAATTACTTCAAAATGAGCAAAAACAAATGGGACGCGCTGTCGATGCGTCTTTATGAAGACATTGTCAAGGACAACGAATACATTCCGATACACGATGAAGAGATTGACACTGCCGAGGTGAGCGAAGTGGCCGAGATATTCCGTTCAATAGTCTTTACCGGCTATTTTGGCCGGGACTCGCTTCTGCACCATCTTTCACGTTTTGCCACGATACTAGAGGAGCAGACCACCATAGCCTTTATGGAGGGCGGCACAAACACATCGGAAAACGCCAGCAAACACGGGATTGACATTGTCACATCAATTTTGAATTGCATCCCTGAGACGAAGAGAATCCTCAGCACCGACGTAAAGGCTGTCTTTGACGGCGACCCTGCCGCCAAGGACTACCGTGAAGTCATTTTATGCTATCCTTCCATTCTGGCCATTTCCTATTACAGGCTCGCCCATGCACTTTGGGAGAAAGGGGTGCCTGTCATTCCCAGAATGATAACCGAAATAAGCCATTCTCGGACTGGCATAGACATTCACCCAGGGGCAAAGATTGGAGAATATTTCAGCATCGACCATGGCACAGGTGTCGTCATAGGCGAGACGTGCATCATAGGCAATCATGTCAGGTTATATCAAGGTGTTACATTGGGTGCCAAGAGTTTCAAGTTCGACAACGAAGGCAACCCTCTCAACGAGCCTCGCCATCCTATCATAGAGGACAACGTGACGATTTATTCAAACACTTCAGTGTTAGGCAGGATTACCATTGGCCACGACAGTGTGATAGGCGGCAATATCTGGCAAACGACATCGCTGCCGCCTTATTCAAGACTTGTGCAAGGCAAGGCCACCATTTCAGCCGAATAAACAAACAAGCGAAGAGACTATTCCCTTCGCTTTGTTTTTAGAGATGCGAAAGCGTAAGCGGGATTCTGTCCCCCTTTCGGGGTGGCTGTCATTTCTCTACAATTGCGGTCACCCGCAACCTGAAGCGACCTACCCGTTAGGCTTGGGCGAGCGACCCTCCCGGCCCCAATGGGGCCATTGCCCTTCTACTTGGTCTTGCAGCCCGTAAGGTTTACCCCAACCGAAGTGTCACCACCCGGTGCGTGAGCTCTTGCCTCGCGTTTTCACCCTTACCTGCCTTACGGCAGGCGGTTGTTTTCTGCGGCACTTTCTGTTGCCGTTGCCGGCACCTTCCCGTTAGGAAGTACGGTGCTCTGTGCTGTCCCGACTTTCCTCGTGCAGTCTCTCTCTGCCCGCGACAGCCACTTTCGCACCGCAAAAATACAACATTTTGGCTTGTCAACAACAATATCACCAACAAAAATATGTGCCGAATCACCTTACAACGCCACCTGTGTCAAATATTGCCTTGCAGAAACGATTTTTGCCGTTTATGTCATCGTAAAAACTAGCCGAGAAACCCAGCGTGACGCACAATTTTGCCATATCAGCCCGTTTTGCCTCATTCATCTCAAACCACACCTCCCCACTTGGGGCAAGACAATGCAATGCTTTCTGCAAAATGCAACTATAAAAAACCAACGGGTCGTCATCGCTGACAAAAAGTGCCATCTCAGGCTCATAGTCTAAAACATTGCGATGCATGGATGCTCTCTCCGACTCGCAAATATATGGAGGATTGCTGATGACAAGGTCAACGGAAGATGAGGAAATCTCAACAGAAGGGTCCAAGATGTCAGCCTTGACAAAGGACACATCAACATTGTTTGCAACAGCGTTTTGTTCTGCCAACTTTATGGCCTTCTCAGAAAGTTCAATGCCACAAACAACAGAACCGGCAAAGTGCCTTGCCGAAGCGACTGCAATGCACCCAGAACCGCTGCAGACATCGACAATCCTATTGGGAGACTTGCCTTTCCAACTCTCAAACACCAAAGACATCATCTCAGAGGTTTCCGGTCTTGGTATCAATGCGTCTGGACCAACATTGACAACACACCCGCAAAAGTCAACATGACCTATTATATGCTGGACAGGCCTAAAACTCTTAAGTTCCTCAATATATAACTTCAAACGGGCACTTTGGCTTGTCTCAAACGGCAGGTTTCCATTCGTTAAAAGAGACAATCTGCTTATGGCAAAGCACTTGTCAAGAAGCAAGTCTATAATGGCTGTGGATTCACGACGACCATATATGGACTCAAGTTCTGCAATATATTTATGTCTGGCTTCGGACAATGATTCATTCATAGCGCAAAAATACTTCATTTTGCGGTAAATACAACATCATTTTTGTATATTTGCAAAACAAAACAGACTGTAATTGGATAATAACGACACATATACCACACTTAACACGACCGGCGAAGGACTATACAAGGAGAAAGGCAGCAAATTTATAGCCACTGCTTTTGTCGTTGAGAGCGAAGATGATGTCAAGGCTGCTTTGCTGGAATCGCACAAAAGACATCACGATGCCCGTCACCATTGTTATGCCTATATAATAGGTGCAGACAAGTCTATTAGCCGCTCAAATGATGACGGTGAACCAGCAGGCACGGCCGGAAAACCCATCTTAAACCAAATATTGTCAAAAGGCGTCACCAACACATGTGTGATAGTTGTTCGTTACTTCGGTGGGACAAAATTAGGTGTCAGCGGACTCATAAATGCCTATAAAACATCATCACGTGAAGCATTAGACAACGCCGGTATCGTTAACAAAATTATAAACATTTCATATAGTCTTGATTTTCCGTACAGTGCAACAAATGATGTTTCAAGAGTGCTAAAAGAGATTGGTGTTGAACAGACAAAAGCCGTATATGACACATCTTGTCATATTGAGTTATCAACACGAAAAAATAATGCTGGAAAAATTGAGGAGCGTTTATCTGTCATAAAAGAAGTGACTGTAAGAAGAATAAAAC
>JAZLGA010000116.1:0-5393 GCA_045616045.1 Bacteroidales bacterium
ATTCCTCACTGCTGCCTCCCGTAGGAGTCTGGTCCGTGTCTCAGTACCAGTGTGGGGGATAAGCCTCTCAGCTCCCCTAGACATCGTCGGCTTGGTGGGCCGTTGCCCCGCCAACTACCTAATGTCACGCATGCCCATCTCCGACCGATCTTCTTTCCCCGCAAGGCCATGCGACCCCGTGGGCATATGGGGTATTAGACCAAGTTTCCCTGGCTTGTCCCCCTGTCGGAGGCAGGTCGCATACGCGTTACGCACCCGTGCGCCGGTCGCCGCCAGTGTATTGCTACACCGCGCTGCCCCTCGACTTGCATGTGTTAAGCCTGCCGCTAGCGTTCATCCTGAGCCAGGATCAAACTCTTCATTGTAAGAATTGCTTGCTTTTCATAACCTTTGACTCGTTCGTGTCTGTCCGCCCCGCCTCCGCGGGCCGTCCGACACACGCTATCTCATAGTCTCAGAAATTCAATGTCCTCTCGCTTCCGTGCGGCCTTCCGTTCGAGTGCCGTTCCTTTGTCGAAAGCGGGTGCAAAGATACGACCTTTTTTCAAACCGACAAAACTTTTTTTTACGCCCGCTCCGAAACATCAGCGGAACGACTTCTAGGACACGTAGTTACGGCACGAAATTTTTTTTCATTTTTCCAAAAAACAGGGCCGACCGGCACGTTTTTTCACCGTTTCCGAACCGTTTTTTCACAAAATTCGACACCCACGCGGCAACAGAAATGCAGATATCGCTGCAACGTGCTGATATACATACATTAACGCTATTTTTCAATTTAAAACTGCCTATACAATATTATCATACCTCACTATCACACAGACATTTATACAAACATCAAAAAAACACGGCAGACGCGCTGTCTCCACCGGTCCCCTTCATGAATTCCAACCAGGGCAAGGCGAATCGGACGGATTCGGGGGAGATCAGGCACGCATTCTGTCGCTCCGAGTCCCGAAATGTGCCAGATGGCAGAGGTAGGATGCCTATAATACCATATATATAATAAGATTAATGATTATCCGCAATCACCACTCATAAATGAGAAATTTGTGATGCGGCAGTCTAGTACAGAAAGGTTGATGAAGTTAAGCCTCAAGACTCCAGGTAGAGACGTTGCACGCAACGTCTCTACAAAAACTTCAAAACATTATTCATGCCGATGGTCGATCGTTGCACAAGCGAGAACAAAAGAGGAGAAGTTCCTCTTTTGCCGAACGATAGCAACATTGCAAAAAAGAGAGCAGAAGCCGAGCTCGCTCGGATTATGCCGAACGCGGGCAATGTCACCGAAGGTAATGTCAGCGTAGCCAATCGCCCGCCCGAATGCCCTGTAGTAACCCCGAATCTCAAAGGTTTGTAAAAGGCTTGTCAAAGGCTATTAGCCCAACCTCCTGTTGGGCGAATAGCCTTTGAATAGTGGGTGACAAACCTTTGATATTCGGGCCTTGTCCGAGCATTCGACGGCTGATCTTTGTCTCGGGAGTGAGGGGAAGTCGCCAGCTATGCGATGACACAAAATGTAACGTGTATGTTTGGGGACAATTAAAACGGGTACGGAATGCGGATTTAATGAATTAAAATTTAAAATGCTTATGTTTTAAGGTGTTGACCTATAGCGCAACTATACTGACGGCAGACCACCCCCAAACGCATTTCTTTTTGTTATAGTTTAATAGTGCTTTGACCTTTACCTGTTGTCTGTCATCTATATTCGACAGTAGAGAAGGTTGAACGAAGATATCATCGACAAAGCCTGCACCGCTAGCGATTATTTTCAATTCACCTTCGACATGACGGACAAGGACGTTTTCCACACTCTCTTCAGACTTCAATTTCTCACAAACATAGACCTCTGCAAATTCATCGTTGAGTGTCTTATCCATGCGGCAAACGTATAGTTTATCCTGCTTTGGCCATTGCTTTTTAGGCAGTTTTTTGAAAGAGAAAAATCCTTTTCGGTGGTCGGTTGAAACGAAATTGGCCATCTTCTTCTCCATATTAACATAGGTTATCAAGATGGTTACCAACGGCTTTTCGGAGAAAAGCAACTGCTCTGCCAATTGGGTATTAGCCGAATAGAAATCAGCATTATTATCTTTGGCAACCGCATTTTGATACCATGACTCATTCTCATAGTCTAGGTATTGATATGGGAAACGCCAGCCATTTTTCCGATAGATTTGTGCGGCTACGTGAAATTCAGTACGAGCCTCGTTGAAAAGAGCTCTTGCCCTCAAAACGTCGCACATTTTCAGGTGCATCTTAACCAAATAGTCATCTTTGGCTAAACAACTCAATGCCTTACAGTAGCAAGACAGCATCAAGTCCTCATCATCCACAGCATCACCCAAGATATCCCAAACCCAGTAATCACGTTGTTTGCGAATCACAAAAGGCAACAAAATCTTCACTACCCCCTCTTTCTCACCTAAAGCCATCATGAGCTTGGCCTGAAAATAGGTCAGATATTGATATTCTGGATGTCTTTTTGCTAGCTGGCCCAATTTTTCAACGAAGTTGCCAGCTGTCGTGCCGTCTGTCGTACCATCTGCAATTCCTTGAATCAACAATTTTGCATAATTGATGTAGACTTTCTCGGCCAAAGACATCAATTTTCGGCCTCCTTGGGATTCAAATACCTGGAAATCTGCAGCTTTCAAATTATCTATATTCCACCACTCAATGAAGTCTTTCAAGCCTCGCCATTGCTTGGCCTTCAGGAAAGCCATGAGCAACATGGAATAATGGTTGCTTGAAGTATTGAAATTAATCTCTTTAACGTTCTCGAACAATTCGTCCAATATGTCATCATAGAGCATTCTATTCTGCTCACAGTCTTTAATCAAAGCATGGATTTGAAATGGAACACTGTCCAGCACAAAGTTAGTTTGGGACAATCCCAAATCAGCAAGTTCTTTCAGCCTAGCTAAAAACTGAACTGCGGACTGAGCTCGGGCATTAGCTTTCATCATATCATACAGACACCAGCCTAACTGATTACCCACCCATTGATTGCTCGGGTCTTGTGACTTCACTGTCAAGCAAGCCTCGTATGCCTTCATATAGTCACCACTTTTGCGGAGTGAGACAACACCATTATAGGTTATAATATTTTGTGCGCTGTCTGGATTGTCCATATTGTTTTATTTTTCGTGTGCAAAATTACCACTCTACTATGCAAGGTTATTGCACGAGTGTGTAACGGTCAATTTATCAATAGGTCACAAAATTGTTGAACTTGTTCAATATCTTGGGGGGCAGAACATTGTGCCGTACAGGATGAATATTGTTGCTTGCTGTTATAAAAGAATTTCAGTACAGCATTCCCGTTGTTTGCTCTGAAGAAATAGACATCATGCCAATCTTGATGTTTCAAATTCATTAACTTCATCCCAGACTGTTCTGCTGTTTTTAGAACCTTACGGAACAATTTCTCTCCATTCCCACTCTTGTGGGGAAAATCACAATCTATCGGAGCCAACGAGTCGCGACATATTGCAACAGCCATATCTTTGATATTATCCGAACTGTACTTCTGCGCTGTTTCCTTTCCGGAATAACCATTTTTATTATACCACAACTGTATGGTGCAACTTTGGCTTGCCGCATCGGAAATCATGATGATATGCTGCCAATCCTTAGACCGGTTTTCCATACAGGTGAGACCTCTTTCGGCACAAAGTTTCTGAATATTGCCAAATCTCCAGTCCTTATAGTCAACACCTTCAGGAATGTAAAACTCCATATTCCCACCTATTGAGACTATCGGCCTTTGCATTTCACTCATAAAATCGAAATTCGGAGCATGAAACGCCCACAAATATTTGCTGCTACGGGTGATAGCCGTGTAGGCCCATCTAAAGAAATCGCTATTATGCTTCCCCTTATTCTGCTCCATATCCACAAAGACATGCTTCCACTCACCGCCTTGTGCCTTATGGCAAGTTATAGCATAGCCATATTTGCAGACCACGGCATTTAAATAGGGATCCTTCTTCATCTCACGGTAATATTTTTCCTTATCTCTAGTTAATCCAGGGTGTCGTTGTGAGAAATCGACCATTAATGCCTGGTTGTAATCTTTTCCAACACCACCCTCTTTATCAGTTAGGAACGTGTCCAGCAACTTACACTTGCAGAGATTCCCATTAGGCAATTCAAGGGTCACAGACCTAAAAGTCAAATCCAATTCTTTGACAAGAGCCTTCCCTTCGGAATCCTTATCGGAAGAATTGAACCTAATTGTCTTATGCTCTACAGCAGCATCAGGCTCGCACGCAGCAACTTTGACAATAGTTCCGTTAAACAATTCGTCATGGTAGTTATAGTTGTTACGAGAAATGATGAGCAAGTCGCCCGACAACAACCGTTCTTGAGTATAGCCAAAGAGACTCATTCGTATCTTTTGATTGTAGTCCAGAGCACTTTCGTTTGTGTAGGTGACAACTATCGAATCCATATCCACCTCGTTATGCACTTGCTGAAGATAATCATCCAACAAACTATTACTCTCCTTCACATCGTCACCATAAATCAATGCGAACTCACTAAAATTAGCATTCTCAATACCTCTTCGAACTTCGATGGAGTTAGTGTAAATGCCACTATCGGCACCCTGACGAACAACTTCACGCAATGTTGACTGCATCACAGAGACCTGGAACGTATTGGAAAGATAATCAGCGTCCAATGCGGGAGAAAAGGCTTGCTGAACAGGTGGAAGCTGAGCATTATCGCCGACAAACACAATCTTACGCTCACCACAATAGGCCATCAACTCGTGCAACAACAGACCCGAACCGAACTGATACAAGTCATTGTTGGCAGAGATGTCAGACACCATAGAGGACTCATCGACAAAATAAATCGCATCTTCGGCATCGTTATTCACTTTTCTATGAAACCGCAACTTACCATTTGACTCATCAGGGCCCATCTCGATAGCGAAGATGGCCCTATGGATAGTGGAAGCGGTGCGGCCTGTCTTTTGAGACACGATAACGGAAGCCCTGCCTGTGGGGGCCATCAAGGTAACATGCCTACGACTGCCGACCTTATCAATCATAGCCTTCATCAGTGTGGTCTTACCAGTACCGGCATAGCCCTTCAAGAGAAAAACTTGTGCTGAAGATTTTAGAAACTCATCAAAGGATTCAAGGGCTGAATTTTGGTCGTTTGTGTAAGTCATAAGATACATGTATTATTATTTCCAACTGCTACCATTTGAGCGATATTAACGCAGAATAATGCAAATGATTATCCGCATTGTACCGAAGCATAGGTTCTGTGCTTGAAAGTAGGCTTGTATGACGTCGCGGCCAAAACAATCCTATCAAACATCCTATCTCCGAAATACATTCTGTTGAACTTGTAGCAGAACTCGTCCAAAT